>CANJDY010000137.1 GCA_947472635.1 Chitinophagaceae bacterium | reverse complement strand
GATGCCAAATATAATTTTTATATCCAGTCGAGAGAGAAATTGTTGAATTTTTACGAAAAAATACAGTTGCTACTCAATGGGAAGGAAGGTGAAAACTGTTTGGAAGAGCTAACCTTACTTTATCAGTCAATAACGAGTGGTTATTCAACCACATTGGCGTCGCTGTATAAAGATAGTATTGCCAATAAGGTTAGTGAGGTAGAAATTTCCACTTTGGTAAACTTTAACCGGGAATTGTACACTTCTTTCAAATCAATTTTATTTGGTCTGAAAGATTATTTGTTAACGCTAAAGGAAGCAGATTTTTTTGATTTGCAACCTGGTTTTATTAGGTGAGTGATTGATTAATAGTAAAATTTTCTATTTCTTAGGCAATGACTTGGTTTAATAGTAAGTTTATATTGTAAGTTATTAGCTCCCTTTATTGCTATTTTTTTACCCCTTCAGCGAACGAAGCCTATTTTTCCAATTTGTTTATTTTAATTAATTATATTTGATACAAACATATTTAAAAGCATGAAAGTCATCATTTTATTTTTAGCATTTTTTTTCTTTTCAACGTTACTGAATCCTATTGTTGCTCAAAAAAAAGTAGTTATAGCTTATTATTCAGGAACCTTAGAAAAGCTGGATTCTTTTAATGCTGTAAATTTTACCCATATTATATATTGCTTTGGTCATTTAGAAGGTGATAAATTAAAGTCACTAGGTGCAAAGGATACGGCCATTATTCAAAAAATGGTTTCAATGAAAAATCAGCATAAGCATCTAAAAGTTTTAATGTCTCTAGGTGGATGGGGTGGCTGTGCTCCTTGTTCGGAAGTGTTCAGTACAAAGGAAGGAAGAAGCAATTTCGCAGCTTCAGTAAAATCATTTTCAGATTATTTTGGTACTGATGGTATAGATTTAGATTGGGAATATCCTACGATTAAAGGGTTTCCCGATCATCGGTATGTGCCGGAAGATAAAGCAAATTTCACGGAGTTGATTAAGGAATTAAGAGCTCAATTAGGCAAAAAAAGTTCAATCACTTTTGCTGCAGGCGGGTTTCAAAAATATCTTTCCGATGCTATCAATTGGAAGGATGTGATGCCTTATGTAAATTATGTAAATTTGATGACCTATGATTTAGTTAGTGGATCCGATACTTTAACAGGACACCATAGCGGATTGTTTAGTACTTCAAAACAAAATGAATCGACAGATAAATGTGTTCAATATTTATTAAAATTAGGTGTTCCAGCTAAAAAGATGGTTGTTGGTGCCGCATTTTATGCAAGAACATGGGAAAATGTATCTCCAGATAATAATGGATTATATCAAATTGGTAAGTTCAAACACTTAATTGGATACAATGAATTTCCTTCTACTATTTCTGAAAAATTAGGCTATCATTTTTATTGGGATGAAGTTGCTCATGCTCCTTATGCATACAACCTTTCAGAAAAGACTTTTGCAACTTTTGATGATATTCGTTCTGTCGAGGAAAAAACAAAATATGTTTTACATAATAAGTTAGGTGGCATTATGTTTTGGCAATTAGCGAACGACTATTCAAAGAATGGCTTATTGGATGCTATCAATAAAACATTCATAACAAAATAACTTGCATTTTTTTATTATTCTTTTCATAGATGATAGCAATGGGTATGATTGGCTGCCGTTTTTTCAAAGCATACTATCTAATTGGTGGTTTTAAAAAAAAGGTTTTATTTTTATAGCCTAGCTTAATTTGAGGAGTATTGCACTATTACTGCGTATAAAAAATTTATCACTATATGAAAACCATCCAATACCTGCTGTTATTTCTTTCTCTTCAGAGTTTTGCACAAACTGTGCCTGAAAAACTGAGTTATCATTTAATTCAAACGGATAAAAAGGGGGGGATTCTTCCTTGGTATGATCGTGATTTGGGCAAGTCGTATAACCATACCGTTCAAATTGTTTGGAATTTCTGGGATACAATGCGAACTGATTTTAATGGGTTGCCGTATTATATGAATCATCAGGTTTGGACCAAAGGCCATAATGATCCGCGCGGCGTTGGTGGTGACCAAGTAGCGATGGCTTTGTCTTCCTGGCGATTGCTTTATGCCTATTCCGGAAACGAAAGAGTATTGGATAATATGAAATTTATGGTTGATTACTATTTGTCCCATTCACTCTCTCCTTCAAATTGTATTTGGAAGAATTTACCCTATCCTTACAATACCTTGGTTTATTCAGGCAACTATGATGGCGATATGCTATTGGGAAAAGGTTTTGTTCAGCCAGATAAGGCAGGTTCTTTCGGAGTAGAACTGGTTAATGTATATAAGCTTACTGGGAAGAAAGTTTACCTTGATGCAGCTATTGATATTGCCAATACCTTATCTGAACGAATAGTGCCAGGTGATAACGAGCATTCCCCCTTTCCATATCGGGTGAATGCCATTACCGGAAAAATTGGCGAAATGACTAAGGTGGGTTCAGATAAACTCTCCTATCCTTATACTTCCAATTGGGTGGGAACAATGGATTTATTCAGAAATTTAGTTTCGTTAGGTAATGATACAGAGGGTACTTATCAGCATTCATTTGAAATATTGCTCAACTGGATGAAACAATATCCGCTGGAAACCAATAAATGGGGGCCATTTTTTGAAGATGTCGGTGCATGGTCTAATACCCAAATCAACGCAGTAACTTTTGCTCGTTTCATCCTTGAAAATTCTGCATTGTTTCCTAATTGGAAGGAGGCTTCTCGCCATGTTTTAGACTGGGTATATGGCGAACTTAAAAATACTAAATGGGAAAAATATGGAGTCAGCGTGGTTAATGAACAGACTTCTTACCGAATTCCAGGAAATAGCCATACTGCAAGACAGGGGGCAACCGAGCTTTTGTATGCTGCTAAAACCGGCGATTTGGATGCAAAGGAACGAGGTCTGCGTCAATTAAACTGGGCAACCTATATGGTGAACGACGATGGCGAAAATACGTATCCCAATAACGAATCTTGGATGACCGATGGTTATGGCGATTATGTTAGACATTATCTGAGAGCTATGGGTGCATTTCCTGAAATTGCACCTGCTGACCAAGATCATTTGCTTTCTTCCTCTTCAGTGGTTAAAAAAATATCTTATAATGCGGAAGCCATTCAGTACGAAACATTTGACAAAGCTTCGGTTGAGGTACTGAGGTTGAGAGCCAAACCGAAAGAGGTTAAGGTGAATGATAGTAAGCTGTCAGAGTCAGGAGCGGCTGAATACTGGAAATGGAAATCACTGGTCTCCGGAGGGGTTTTAGAAGTTAACCACCAGAATGGCAGTAAAATATCTATACAAATAAGGTGAAATCTTATAGGGCATTGGGCATTAATTGATGAAGCCCTTTCTATCGACTCATTAATGAAATTTACTGAGTAGCCCAATCTGCAACTTGTCAAATACGGGCTTTGCAAAAAAGTGAGTTTTGTCTAGCTCTGAAATGCCACTCTAAACTAAAGAAGTAAGAAGATGAAAGTTTACTCTCTTAACCTGTTATATTAATTGTTGAATGATAAAAAGATGAAATTATAAACAGATGAAACGAAGAAAGTTTATAGAAAATATTTCTCTGGGAACTGTTGGAATTACATTAGCAGAATTACCTAAAAATCTTTATAGCACCAATGAAAATACTGCTTCACAACAGGATGTGCTGAAAATGGGGTTTCTAAATCCACCCGAATCTGCAAAACCTCAAAGCTGGTGGCATTGGCGGGAAGGAAGAATCAGTAAAGAGGGGATTACCGCAGAATTAGAAGCGATGAATCGTATCGGACTAGGTGGGGTCACCATGTTCAGTTCTAAAAGTATGGGCGAGACAGGACAAAACGTTCTTTGCCTAACCCCTGAGTGGCATGAATGTGTAAAACATGCATTAAAAGAATGTGACCGGTTGGGAATGACATTCAATTTTCAAAACTGTGCCGGATGGAGTGGTTCAGGAGGTCCTTGGATTACACCAGACAAGAATATGATGCGGGTTGTTTTCTCAAAACATATTGTAGAGGGTGGTGCCACACTCGAGTTGGAAGCTCCGCCATCATGGCCTGAAAAAGGGAATACTTATTATCGTGATATTGCCCTACTAGCATACCCTATGCCCGAAGTGTATAAAGGTTTAAAGGACATGCCTCGTCCAAAGGTGACCAGTAATTTTATAAAAAATCCGGATCGCCTATATAAATCTGTTGGAGAAAATACGAAAACTGATGAAAACGCAGAGTTAAATATCGATAATGGAAAATCAGCATGGGTGCAGTTTGAGTTTCCAACAGCGACGACCTGTAGATCCATTAAAATCTTAGGATCACGATCGAGTACCCCTGATGAACATCGCGCACTTATTTTAGCAGGAGATGATGAAAATAATTTTCATGAGGTTGTTCAGCTTTCTACCTATATCTCGTTGTTTCATCACAAGGATGCGAGTATAACTCATGCCATACCAAAAACAACCGCTAGATTTTTCAGGTTGTTATGGGAGGGCCCTGCAAAATTACAACTGAATAATATTATATTGTCTTCGGAACCGGTTGTCAACGCTCTTAACCGGAAAACAGGAGAACTGGGTTGTACTTTTATTTCAGAACCGATATTGCCAACTGAGGTTGGAACCGCAGTTCCAATTGGTACCATTTGTGATCTCACCAATCAGCTTACTGAACAAAAAAATACAAAATGGAGAGCTCCCCATGGAAATAGTTGGATTGTAATTCGAGTAGGTTATCAAAATACAGGGAAGGAGAATGCACCGGCAGCGATGGGCGTTACGGGGCTGGAGTGCGACAAATTCAATGCTGAGGTAGTTGAATTTCATTTTGATCATTACGCCACTGAGATAATCAAGGATGCAGCAGTTGTGAATTCGAAAAACCTGACTGGTATCACGTTCGACAGTTGGGAAGCGGAGTCTCAGAATTGGTCGCCTGTTTTCAGGGAGGAGTTTCGTAAACGACGCGGTTATGATGTATTGAACTACCTTCCTGCTTTTGCTGGCTACATTATTGAAAATCGCGAACTTACTGACCGTTTTCTTTGCGATGTGCGTCAGACAATGAGCGACCTTGTATCGGAGACTTTCTTTGGTGGAATGAGTACCCTTGCCCATAAGCATGGTTTACTGGTTCATGCAGAGGATAGTGGTGGTGGTGGTGAGACGATGGTATCGGATCCTGTGCAGCATTATCTGCATGTGGATGTTCCCATGAACGAGTTTGGAAATAACATGAAGTATGCCGCTTCTGCTGCCCACCTCACCGGGAAACCCGTTGTTGCGACAGAAGCTTTCACACAAGGGCGGGCAGATTGGCAAAGCTGTCCTGCATCGCTCAAGGCAAGGGGCGATGAGGCATTTTGTGACGGGGTCAATCGATTAATTTTCCATACCTATACACACAATCCAGACCTTGGTAAGATTTATCCCGGACCAGCCTTTGGCCCCTATGGTTTGGCATTTAGTCGTGGTCAGACATGGTGGGAGATGGGGCATTCCTGGATAACCTATCTTTCACGCTGTCAGTTTCTGCTCCAACAAGGAAAACCTTGTGTTGATGTCTTGTATTTCTATGGAGAAGAACCGGGCGGGCCTATCCCTATGGTTTTAGAGGGTGGAAACGATACGTTTGACAAACGGTTAAAATTACCCAAAGGATATGATTACGATCTTTTACCACAGGAAACTTTAATTAATGATTTGTCATTCAGAGATGGAAAATTTGTCACCAGAGGTGGGGCATCATATAAGCTTCTGGTTTTACGCAGCTCAGATAAAATGAGCCCTGAGGCAGCCGAAAAAATCAAAAAATTGGTACAATCCGGGGCAACTGTTTTGGGGCCTCAACCAACCCATAGTCCGGGATTAAATAATTACCCTCAATGCGATAAAATTGTTGATGAGATAGGTAAAGAATTATGGGGAAATTGTGATGGGAAGACCATTTTCAGGCATTCTTACGGCAAAGGACAGGTGTTTTCTGGAACTGAACTTAAGGAAGTTCTTGAATCCATGTCATTGTTTCCTGATTTCAGTTTGGAAGAGATTGATCAAGATGTAAGTTTTATTCATCATTCTTTCGAGGGTACTGATACTTATTTTATAAGTAATGGGAAGCAGGTCCCTGTAAATTTTACTGCTAAATTTAGAATATCAGGAAAAAAACCTGAAATATGGGATCCTGTGTCCGGGGAAATAAAACGTGTTACATCATTTCGCGAGATAGTTAATCAGACTGTAATTCCAATGTGGCTTGATTCCTGTGGATCGGTTTTTGTAGTTTTCAGAAAATCAGCATCCAACCCGAATATGAAAAAATTATACAAATCTGGTTTGATGCCAAAGTCTGAAATGGTCTTAAATAATCCATGGAATGTAAACTTTTCTCCGGGATGGGGAGCGCCGGAATCAATAAAGTTTGACAAGCTAGGTGACTGGAGCAAAATGACACAAAAAGCTATTAAATATTATTCTGGATTGGCGGTCTATTCAACTTCATTTAATTGGGATCAATCAGTTTCAAAGGAAATATATCTTGATTTGGGTCGTGTAGAGGTAATTGCAGGAGTGAAACTTAATGGTAAAGAGTGTGGCATTGCCTGGACTCCTCCTTACCGAGTTGATATTTCTGAGACTTTGCAGTCAGGCGAAAATCATCTTGAAATTCGGGTGGCTAATACCTGGTTAAACCGTTTGATGGGGGATGGACTTCGTATTGATATGGACTCTGAGAAGCACACTTGGACAACCTGCAACCCTTTTACTATTGACCCTAAACTTACAGTGCCAGATATAAGTGCCCGGTCTATGCTTGCTTTTAAAGATTTAAAACGTGAACCCGTAGCTTCTGGATTGATTGGGCCGGTAAGAATATGGAAACTTTGATAGAATTTTCGGCATTAAAAATAGTTACATCAATTTATATAGATAGGAAGTTGCACAATATGATTTTCATTTTATTATTTGGGATACTGCCAAAAGAAAATCTTCTGATTTGGGATTTGATGGGATGACAAATCGTAGGACCTGCCTACTTTTTCATGAAGTGTGAGAAATACAAATTGATTATCAATGTTCCAAATATGCTTGTTGTATTACAATATGCTAAGGAATTCAAATCAGTCAGCAAGATCGCTATGGAGTACCATCAAAAAAAATGAACTATTCCTTTAAAGTTTTTTTATATCATGATCAGGACAAGCGCTAAAATTTACAAACTTCTAAAATTTAAGCTATGAAAAATTTGATTGATTTAGTTTGGCAATAATTCTGCCAGCTTCGCTTCTAGGTCTGAATGAAGTTTTTCACTGGTACCTAAAATCCTCATAACAAACTTTCCATTTTGATCAATTAAAAACTTGGTTGGATAGCCATTGATATCATATTCTTTCACCAAGTCTATAATAGCAGGATCATACATTACTTGCAACCATTTTATACCATCTTCTTTAATTGCT
>CANJDY010000136.1 GCA_947472635.1 Chitinophagaceae bacterium | reverse complement strand
TTTGTTGCATCCCAAAAGCTGCATTGTTTTCAAAATTTACCTGCACCGGTAATCCTGCATTAAGTATGGCTTGGTTGGTAACCTTAATGGTTCCGAGATCGTAATTAATATCATAATCTGCCCCCTCAACAAGGGTTTGTCCACCGGCACTAACGGTTACGCTACCACGAGGAATATTATAGCCGATACTAATATCGGAAGACCCCGAAGTACGGGCTGATCCTTTTAACACAAACCGGTTGAGATTAGGGTACTGCTGTGCCACCGCCTTAATAGAATCATACAATGCATAATACAGTGTGTCCTTAGCTGAAGGGGGTGGAGTGGTATACACTTGACTGGCCAGGTCGCGACCAAATGGTTCCAACACGGGGAACACAATTCTACTATAAGGAGAAATAACGGTAAAGCCTTCTACATAATCAAAAACACCATCCGGCTGAGGATCCAACTGGCTATTCAATCGATCCAAATTTACCAAAGAAATAATAGGTGCCCCTTGGTTCTTGTTTCCAAAAGGAACATAACGTTTCCAGCCAAGACCCGGCTCTTGGTACAACACATTGAGTTTGAAATCCGTGGAGGTCAAGGTTCCGTATCCGACCGAGTACACATTTTTCATCATCAGCTTCCAGATAGGAAGTGCAGTTCGCTGAGAAGTGGCTTTTAATAATTTCAGGAACAATACTTTTTGAGTAGCCGACAAACTATCCGGAGGCAAATCCTGTGAAAACTCACCCACTGAATAAATTTTTCCATTGTAAGAATACTGGTAAGCCACGCCCAACACTTCATCGGGTTGCAAAGGCTGGCTCAATGAAATATACCCCGCCTGTTTGTTGAAAATATATTGGGTAGAGTCTAATTTTCTTGCAAAGGTTTTTTCAAAATCCTGCACCGGCGAAAGTCCAAGCAGTTGCAAGTTACTTACTACCAAAGCAGGGTTTCTATTTGCCGAATTAGAAATGATTTTGGAATACAGATTATTGGTTTTATTGTCGGGTAAATTTCCTGAAGCAATAAGAGAAGTCAGGTAGGGATTTTTTTCTCCCAAATCCATCAACCCCACGATATCTCTGGTATTGGTAGTACTTCCATTGCGATTGGTAACCCATACATCCAAGCGAAGTATCTGAACGGGGGTGGTAACGGCGGGTAATTTGGACAATACTTTATTATAGTTGTCCTTAAAATATTGACCTAGTAAAAAGTGGCGATTCTCTTCGTATTCATCCGCCTTAATATCAATTACCTGGGCCGCAGCCCCCCCTTGTAAATTTACAGATTGCCGCTGCGATTTTTGATTGGCCAATACCGCCGTCACATTTAATTTTCCAAATTGCAATTGTGTTTTTAAGCCAAACAATTGCTGGGCACCGGGTATAAAAGTACTACGAGAAGGGAACTGCACCGAACCCGCTTCTACCCGTTTAATGATTTCATCATCTATACCACTATAATCGAGTTTCAATTGATTTTCCTGACCAAAATTGGCAAGTGTATTGTAGTTGATGGGGAATTTTAATTTATCTCCAATATTGGCATTTACATTCACCTGGGCATTCATATCAAAATCAAAACCTCCGTTTTTTCTAGCCCTTTCCGGCAACGTAGGATTCATTACATTTTGCCCTTGGTAGCCTGCTGTAATATCAACATTTCCCTGAGGACTAATATCGATTTTGCCATTCCCAAAAAGACGATTAAACAAATTATCGTATAATGATAACCGTGGTTTTGTCAATTTACGGTTAAGCAAATTCATGGTATTGGCTCTTTTTTTAAAGTATTCCCGCTCCGCTTGCCTACCCCGCAGTTGCCAATATTCCGAAGCAGTATAAGTGGCCGGCGTACGGTAATATTTATTCCCTATTTTTTCATACACGGTATACAACCGCGTTCTAAAATCGTAGGCCACCGAATCAGTAATATTGGGAGGATTGTTGAAATCGAACGTACTCTTTTTAGAATCACTCAATAGATCACCTTTCCTTTCATAGAGTGGAAAGGGAAAGGGTAAAGTGTCGGTTTTAACCAATTTAGGCAAAGGAGTAAACAGCAATTCTTTACTTTCTGCTGTAAGGAGCAATGAAATAGATAAGAAGAGTATACTGCACACTAACCTAAGGCCAATAAATTCGGTCATTAAATTTCTTTTACGAAACATCCGGTATTTAGTTAATGTAGAGTTCTATCAAATGGCTTTAAGGGCTTTTTTAATTAATTCTTCTAAATTGAGGATATTAGGTTCTGTAGCAGCTATTTTTTTAATGGCCGTTTCACCCTGGGCTCTGGTAATACCCAATGCCACCAATGCATTTAATGCATCTTGTTGAAAACCACTACTCGGTGATGCTGGAGCATGAACGATACTGTCAATTTTATTGACTTTATCCCTTAACTCCAATACCAACCTTTCGGCTGTTTTTTTTCCAATTCCCTTAATACTTTCCAACAATTTTACATTTCCCTGTTGTATGGCAGTACTCACCTCATCTGGTTTCAGATGCGACAACATCATCCTTGCAGTAGATGCACCGATACCTGACACACTAATTAATTGAATAAACATCTCTTTTTCACCCCTATCAAAAAATCCATATAACGTGTGCCCATCTTCTTTGACTTGAAGGTAGGTATAGAGTTTACCCGACTCGCTGTTTTGTATGTAAGTATACGTATTTAAACTAATATTTACCTCATACCCTACCCCGTTTACATCAATATAAACCTGGGCTGGGTTTTTTAGCGAAAATTTTCCCTGTAAATATGCGTACATAATGCGATTAAATCTTATGCGAAAATAAGGATAATTCGTGAGCGAAAGCACAAAATTCAACCTACCGCTTTTTAATGTATTTTTGCCCTAAGGGAAAACGAAAGAATTAACCCCTAAAATATAAACCTTTTATCCAATATGCAAAAAATTACAGCAGCAATCACCTCCGTAGGCGGATATGTACCTGAATATAGACTTACCAATGCTATTTTAGAGACCATGATTGATACCAATGATGAGTGGATTAAAACTAGAACAGGGGTAGAAGAAAGAAGGATTTTAAAAGGTGAAGGTCTTGCTACCTCCGATATGTGTGCACCGGCAGTATTGGAACTCTGTAAAAAAAGGGGCATTTTACCCGAAGAAATTGACTGCCTTATTGTTGCAACGGTAACGCCGGATATGATCTTTCCTGCAACTGCCAATATTGTATGTGATAAAATAGGGGCAGTAAATGCCTGGGGATTTGATTTAAGTGCTGCCTGCTCTGGGTTTTTATTTGGTCTCACCACCGGCTCCGCACTAGTGGAAAGTGGCCGTTACAAAAAAGTGGTGGTAGTGGGTGCCGACAAAATGAGTGCAATTGTAGATTATACCGATCGAACTACCTGTATACTTTTTGGAGATGGAGCGGGTGCTGTTTTGCTAGAACCTTCCATTGACAACAATGGCGTAAAAGATAGCTTATTGAAAAGTGACGGAAGTGGAAAAGAATATTTATACATGAAAGCGGGCGGTTCATTAAAACCCGCCAGTGTTGAAACCGTATTGGCAAAAGAACATTGCATTTACCAATCCGGACAGCATGTTTTTAAAGCTGCGGTAAAAGGGATGGCAGATGCTGCCTTCGATCTTTTAGAACGCAACCACTTAACCGGTGATGATATCGCCTGGCTAGTTCCACACCAGGCCAATAAAAGAATCATAGACGCTACAGCTAACCGAATGGGATTGTCACAAGATAAAGTGATGCTTAACATTCAACGCTATGGCAACACCACTGCGGCTACAATCCCCCTTTGTCTTTGGGAATGGGAAAAGCAACTGCACAAGGGTGATAAAATTGTACTGGCAGCATTTGGCGGTGGATTTACCTGGGGTGCCACACTAGTGGAATGGGCCTATGATACAGATTCTTAGCCCTCCTAAAAAATAACTTCAATCAATAGACCCCTATTTTACTTTGTAACTAGGGGTCTATTCTTTTGGTACCTGCATACAATTCATACTCAAACAAGCGGCAATCAATTTTGCTGGTATAAAATTCTATGCGCCTTTTAGGCTTGAGCCCTATCTTTTTAGCCAACTCCAGGTTGCCAGTAAAAATATAACCCGTATATCCCT
Source organism: Chitinophagaceae bacterium (assembly GCA_947472635.1). The sequence goes on along the minus strand of CANJDY010000136.1, from coordinate 3,359 downwards.
TACATTGCTGCTTCATAAAATCGCCGATGCGGCCATAAGTGATTTCCAACTCAGCTTCAACACCCAACCGATCGCCGTATTCCGGATTAAAATAAATAACTCCAGGTTGATCAGCCGGGATGGTGGTGGTTGCAAAATCTCCAATAGCAAATTCAATCAAATCACCCACACCTGCTGCACCTGCATTAATCTTTGATATATTCACCGCATCGCCGTTGATGTCTGTTGCAATAATTCGCAACCCATCCACTACCGAAATAATTTCGTCTAACCGTTGCCGTTGCCGATCATAGATTTCCGAATCAAATCCTACAAGGTGCATAAATGCATAATTGGATCTGAATAACCCGGGCATGCGATTCGTAGCCAACAAAGCTGCTTCTATTGCCAATGTGGAAGAACCGCACATCGGATTGATGAATGGAGATTTTCTATCCCACTTAGTAGCCAATAAAGTAGCTGCAGCAAGCGCCTCCAACATAGGGGCCTTGCCCGGAATTTTACGATACCCGTGCTTGGATAAGGTTTCGCCCGAAGTGTCTACAAATATTTCCGCAAGTTCTTCCTTCCAATATAAATGGATTACCACCTTATCGAGCTCGGGCCCCGAATTGGGACGTTGGCCTGTTCTATTTCTAAAGCGATCAGCAATCGCATCTTTTACTTTCACATTGGCAAACAATGAATTGTTGATAGTAGCATTGTCCACATTACTGGTGATGGAAAAATACCCATCCACAGCAATAATATCTTCCCATTCAAAATGCAATAACGAGTTGTACAAATCATCTGCATTGCGGGCAGTAAATTCGTTGATGGAAAATAAAACCTGGCTGGCACACCGAAGATTTAGATTGAGCTTCATACAATCTGCCAATGTTCCTTTTAGTTCGACACCGGTTTTAAAAATACGAACTGGACTAAAGCCCAGTTCAATAATTTCCTGTTGGAGAAAAGGCGATAGCCGATTACTGCAAGTAACAATTATCCGACTGCTAGTGTTAAAGAGTTGCATAGTAGGCACAAAAATAAGCAATAGAAATGGCTTCGGGATAAGGATCTACTGTAACCGGCAGGCAATTGTATATATATTGCCAAGAGGAAGTCTGAAAACAGTATTATTGGCAACCGCCCAAGTATCCCTTTATCCGGAGACCCCTTCGTATTGAATGAATTTTCCCTTAACTTTAGAATTGCCAATTTCAACTATCCCAAAGAAAAGCCTGCCACCCGTCTTTCGGCAACATTTTATAATAACACAATCCCAAAGTAAAAATGCGCAGCCTGCTAATTGTATACTTACTGGTTTTTCTGTTTTCCTGCAATACTACTGCTGATGACTATACAACTGAAACAAAAGACTCCATCTTTATTCAATCCGACAGTACAAATGATAGCATTGAATTTCCAGGAAAATTAAAGAACTTGATATGGCTGCCTATTTTTGATTCGGTTAGTAATGATATCCTAATGAAACAACAAAGAAAAGTAAATTCGGATACGCTGACTGCAAACAAACTGATAGAAGAAATCAATGCTTCCTGGAATGGAATAGCGCTTGTATTTCGGCGAATATCGAATGACACCATTTATGTAAGTATCCCTTCCAGTGATGTTCTTACCAAACAAATAGGAAGTAGTGGAGCCTATAGCTATATTTCATCCACTACCTATTCACTAACAGAATTAAAAAACATCCAGTTTGTAAACTATGATTTTGAAGAGGGAGACCATCTAGGTCCTGGTACAATGAAGCGTACAGATTTTAAAAAATGAGGGCGGTGTATCGTATTGACATTACTAGTACCAAACACAAGCCCCTCACTTTTCAGCGAGGGGCTACACAAACTATACAAAATAAAACTACTTCTCCGAATGATACGCTTAAAAAAGGTATCTAGTTTTTTTAATCCGGTTTTTTCCCATCTAAAAAGGAATTGATTCCTGGTTCAATCACATTGCTTTCATCCCCCTTTACAGTATAATTACTATAAAAACTTTCTACATCAGCAATAGAATTATGCAACTCCATATTTCTTCTAAGATATGCGGGTACGGTTTCAAACTCGTTGTTTGGATCTGCTGCATTAATATTGAAGGATAAATTACGTAGCTTGGCAATTCGATCCGTAGCGCGGCGTCTTAGTTCTTCGGTTTCATCCAGCACTGGCTGCTCTTCCACCCTCGCCATCAATATTGACTGAGATGATTGTTCATGTTGCTTTTCCTCATCCATTGAAAACTCATCCTTTATGACCATATGCATTGCTACTAAAGAATGCTCATCTTCTATTTCGTCATTCACTGAAGGTGAAATATCTTCGGCTGGAATAGGTGCCACCGAACGGGGTGTTTCGGAAACATAAATATTTGCAGGCTTTTCCAAATACCTAGCTGCCGAAGGGGTTATTGTATTGGCTTCCTTCTGTTCGCTTATGAATTCGGTTGGGGGAGTATCCCCCTTTACCATTTTTTTCTCTACAGGGGCAACACTGGTAGGTATGTCAAATTCAATCACTGGAGCTTGATCCGCTCCGGTAGATATTTCAAAAAACACTACAGGATTAGCTGTATTTTCATCTGTAGTAACAATGAATGGCTCAACTGAAATTTCTTCAATTGGTTCAACTACCAAAGAAGGCATCATTGATTCGTCGATGGCATTTTCTATTTCTGGCACCAGTTCAACTATTGGTTCAGCAACCTCAGGCGATTGACTTTCCCCAAATTGTAAACTAGGCTGGTGTAATATTTTTTTTTCTTCCTTTACAGGCATTTCCAAAGTCATTACAATTTTTTCATTCTTTTTTTCCTCTTTGGAAAGATTATTCGCTTTTGCAAAAGGGTCTTTGTGTTCAAAGCCAGTTGCAATCAAGGTAATGCTAATTCCTGCACCCAATGTATTATCATATCCGAGTCCCAAGATTACATCACTTTCTTCACCTGCCTTGCTAATTAAATAATTTTGAATAATCTCCACTTCATCCATCGTAAACTCATGATCCCCTTCAGCAGAATTGATATTAATCAATATCCATCTTGCACCGCGAATTTCACTATCATTCAATAAGGGTGAATTCAAGGCATTTTCAATTGCCACTTGCGCTCGGTTTTCACCCTCCGCTACCGCACTTCCTAATATGGCCACGCCCCCATTGCTCATTACTGTACACACATCCGCAAAATCGACATTGATTTGACCAGTGCTGTTAATTACATCTGTAATACATTTTGCTGCAGTTGCCAAAACATTATCTGCTTTTTCAAATGCTTCCTTCATCTTTAAATTTCCAAACTGGTGACGCAATTTATCATTACTGATTACCAATAAGGTATCCACATGATCTTTCATCATTCGA
>CANJDY010000135.1 GCA_947472635.1 Chitinophagaceae bacterium | reverse complement strand
CGATTTATTTCAATTATCATGAAAGCAATACAAGATAGTGCAGTAATTGCTTTTTCTGCGATTGATGATAGATTTACAACTCCTATGACAATTGGTGAAGTTGATCTAAAGATACGTGATGCTCCTGAGATGGTTGATCAACTTGATTCTCTGGGCGTAAGTATTGGGAAAAAATTAGTACCAAGAGAAGTGGCTCTTGATTCATTTTATAAATTCAGAATTAAGGAAGAGGTAATTTTTGACAAGGAAAGCTCCAGGCTTTTTTGGAGAATATTGGGCATTTCCCCTCTCAAAAGAGTAATAACTTCTACAGGTGTTGATTTGGGAGAATCAGAATTATTTTGGATATATTACCCAGATTTGAGACCTGTTTTAGCAAAATATGATGTGTATAATGGCAAGAATTTTGGTGCAAGACTGAGTTGGGAAGATTTATTTGAAGGCCGAATGTTTAGTGGGAGAATTATTAAAAGTACCATTGATAACCCCTTTGATATCCCTATCAAGCTACAAAAAGGAATGGTTGACAATGGGGTTTTTCAATTGTTAGAAGGGGAGAGACTGAAGGAGAAGATATTTACTTACGAGCAGGATTTATGGAAATATTAGGGTTCTAATGATAGTATAAGTGAAAGGGGCCACCGGTGTTAACCAGTGGCCCCTTTCACTTGTGTCCGATTTAAGTTTTTATTGGCTACCCATTCGCCTAATGGTATAATTGCCGGAGCACTTATTTTAACGATAATAAATTTGCCAATGACTTTGTTTTCAAAAATTATTGAAGGAGAGATTCCTTCCTATAAGATTGCAGAGAGTGATCTTTTTTTTGCATTTTTGGATATTTTTCCTTTAGTAAAAGGGCATGTGTTGATAGTGTCTAAGAAAGAGACCGATAAATTTTTTGATTTACCGAATGATTATTTGTCATCAATATTATTGTTTGCTAAGCCAATTGCCCAGGCAATAGAGCAAATTTTTGATTGTAACCGATGTGGTATTTCAGTAGTGGGTTTGGAAGTGCCTCATGCGCATTTGCATCTATTGCCTATCCATTCAGCCGATGATCTAAATTTTACGCGTAATAAATTAAAACTAACCGTGGAAGAGTTTACAGAGATTCAGCAGCGGATTATTGCTGCGATTAAATAGCATTCATTTGACAATTTTTTTAGAGAAGGGGAATCATTTACTTTTTTAATCTTGCCGGATTTTTTTTCAAAAACTCATCCCAACCATTTACTTTGTTGCTCGTTTGTCCGAGAACAGAATTTTCCTGAAAATAGTGGCAAACAGCTACTGCTAGCGCATCTGATGCATCAAAATAGGCAGGATCATCTTTGAAATTCAATAAACGTTGCAGCATTTTCAGTACCTGCTCCTTGCTGGCATTTCCATTGCCGGTGACGGATTGTTTTATTTTTTTAGGAGCGTATTCGGTTACTTCCAATCCATGGCGCATAGCGGCTGCAATGGCTACTCCTTGAGCACGACCAAGCTTAAGCATGCTTTGTACGTTTTTTCCAAAAAAAGGGGCTTCAATGGCAAAAACAGCTGGTTTGTATTTAATAATCAGTCCACTTACCGTATTGTAAATAAGCTGTAATTTTTTATAAGGGTCGTCTACCTTGCCAGGTTTTAAAATATCCATTTCAACCAGCCGAATCGAACTTCCACTTATTTCAATTAAGCCATAGCCCATTACAACCGTACCAGGATCAATCCCTAAAATTATTTTCGATTTCTTTTCCACTAAATTATTTGTTGGTTGATTAACTGGATATTTAAACTATACTTGTAACTGGAATAAACTTTTTTGCTTTGATAATTGCCGCAAATTTGTACTATTGAATCAACTAAAGGTATTATGTAGTCATTGCATACGATAAAACTAGCTTTTATACTTTAGGCCCATAAAAATACAGGACTTGGTAAGTAACAAAAGTAATGAAACATAACCGTCTCTTTTCTAACTTTGCTGCTAGATCCGAAATAAATTAAATTACTGTATTGAATAAAAACGCTAAAATATTTATTAATTACTTTTTCGGGCCTGTATTATTTCTCTTGTTGTCAGGTAGTTTGTATAGGCAAATTAGTAATCAGCCTGATTTTTTAACAAAGTGGGTGCAAATCAGTAATGAATGGAATAGTTGGAAATTTTGGCTTGCAATTATATTGGTTTTTGTTAACTGGGGAATTGAGTCCATCAAGTGGCAGTTGTTAATCAATCCTATACAGCAATTTTCATTTCCCAAAGCGGTCAAGTCCGTGTTATCTGGCTGTGCGGTTACCCTGCTTACCCCCAATCGAGTGGGAGAATTTGGAGGTAGAATCTTATATGTTAAAGAAGAACTTCGGGTTAAGGCAATCTCTTTAAGTTTGGTGGGAAGTGTTAGCCAGTTACTCGTAACTATGCTAATGGGCTGTTTAGGCTTGTTGTATGTAAAATATCTTTTTCCATTCAATAACAGGGTATTGGCTTTTTTGCCCGAAATGTTGAGAGATACTTTATTGTATTTAATCATTGGCTTAACCCTACTATTTTTGTTACTCTATTTTCGAATAGGTTGGTTGGTTAGAATTATGGAACGGCTACCAAGATTTGCTAAATTAGTCCGTCATATCAGGGTTTTGGATGAATTTAGTTGTCAACAGTTGCTGCAAATTTTATTTTTATCCTTGGTTCGGTATATTGTATTTGTGGTGCAATATGTGTTGCTATTGCACGTTATGCAAGTGGAGATTGCCAGTTGGTTATGTTTTTGCCTATTGACAGTATTTTATATGATTATGGCAATTATACCTTCCTTGGGGTTTGTAGAATTGCCTGTGAGGGTAACTACAGCATGGGTTATTTTTAAAATGTATACTGGCAATGAGTTGGGTATTGGAACCGCTTCTATGGCTATTTGGTTGATTAATGTGGTTGTGCCTGCTGTGATAGGCAGTTTGTTATTAATAAATATAAAAATTGTAAAAGAAAAATGAATGTAAATTTTAAGGCGGGAATTGTGCTGATTATCTTTTCTGCATTTACCCAGCAAGGTCTAGAGCCTTCAGGAGTTTTTTGCGGTATAAAGAATACTGCATTTAGAGAGGATGAAGTAATTACGATGAAAGTATTTTACAATTCTTTGGGGCTTTATATTGGTGCAGGGGAAGCTACGTTTACTTCTAGCTTGGAAAGATTTAATGGCAGAACGGTTTATCACTGTGTGGGGGAGGGGAAATCCTATTCCTTTTTTGACAATTTTTTTAAGGTAAGGGATCGCTATGAAACGTACATTGATACGGCCAATATGTTTCCTGTAAAATTTGTACGCAATGTAGATGAGGGCGGATATAAAATATACAATAATGTAACATTTAATCATTTAACTGGTACAGCAGTTAGTACCAATGGTGTATTTAAGACTCCCAATTGTATACAAGATGTAATCAGTGCCATTTATTATGCTCGTAATATTAATTTTGATCAATATCAACCTGGTGACAAAATCCCTTTTGACATGTTTTTAGATGACGAAGTCTATCATTTATATATTAGGTATCTTGGAAAGGAAAATGTGAAAACTCGGTATGGAAAGTTTAGGGCAATCAAGTTTAAACCCTTGCTGATAAAGGGAACCATGTTTCAGGGTGGTGAAAAAATGACCGCTTGGGTGAGTGACGATCCCAATCATTTAATATTGCGCGTAGAGAGTCCTATAGCCGTTGGTAGCGTAAAAGTAGATATGTACGGGTATAAGAATCTGCGGTATCCCTTGACTTCCCTAGTAAGCTTTCGATAGGTGGAAGTTTGTTTTTATGCAGTCAATGTAGCTCAGTAAAACTAGCGTTGATTACTTCAATTCACTTAATGTAAAATGATCTTTTGCACGAATGCCTTTTTCTGTTAATTGTAAATTGCAGCATTCATTCTCAGGATCATGTTCAAAAAATAAAATGCAGTCATTTTTTTGAGCCCATACTAAAAATGCTTTTTTTTCCTGTAGGGTCGTGAGCGGAAACATGTCATATGCCATAACATAGGGCAACGGGATATGGGCACTAGAGGGTAAAAGGTCCGCTACATAAACAATCGTTTTCCCATTCAGTTGTATCACAGGAAGCATCATTGCCTCTGTGTGGCCGTTTACTAGTATGAATGACAATTCAGCCAATATGCCCGATGGTACAATATTAACCGAGGCTTCGTTAGCTTCCTCTTGGGAATTAATATTGTCTACCATTTTCAATTGACCACTTTCTTTAATGGGTAAAATGTTTTCTTTTAAAAAACTTGCTTTTTCACGATCGTTGGGCTCAGTAGCCCATTGCCAATGCTTTTCATTGCTCCAATAAGTAGCATTTTTGAAAGCGGGAATTAATTGATTGCCTACCCGTATAATACATCCACCACAATGATCAAAATGCAGATGGGTTAATATCACATCTGTAATATCGTCCTTCGTAAAACCATGTTTTGCTAGTGAGTTATCCAAATTATCTTCTCCATGCAAGTAGTAGTGCCCAAAAAATTTACCATCCTGTTTATCCCCCATTCCACTGTCGATTAAGATTAATCGATTATTGACTTCAATCAACAAACAACGTAAGGCCCAGCTACACATATTATTTTCATCTGCCCCATTCAATTTATTCCAGATAGTCTTTGGAACCACCCCAAACATAGCACCTCCATCTAATTTAAAATACCCTGTATTGATAGAATACAAATTCATTTTAATTAATTTTTTGTTGTAATGCTTTTTCTTTACTTGCTGTTAACAATAGCATGGCAAATCCAAGGATAAAGAATATTACCAACGATAAAATTGAATTACGAATACTACTGACGCCTTCTATATATCCAAAAGTAAATAGTCCAACTACGATGGCTAGCTTTTCTGTTACATCATAAAAGCTAAAGAAGGAGGCGGTGTCTTTTGTGTCGGGCATCAATTTGCTATAGGTAGACCTGCTGAGTGATTGTATACCACCCATAACTAGTCCAACCAACGATGCAATGATATAAAAATGCATTTCTGTAGTAATGAAATAGCCAGCTATGCAAACGCCAATCCAGAGCAGTACAGTTAAAATCAATACATTGATATTTCCAAATTTAGCCGATAGCTTCGACATGCCGATGGCTCCTACAATGGCTACTAATTGTATAATGACCGCAGTAATAATAAGTTGCTGGTCTGGTAATTTTAGTTCTTTAATTCCAAAATCAATCGCAACGAGCATCACGGTTTGCACTCCCATGCTGTAAAAAAAGAAAGCAGCTAGAAAACGTTTTAATACCGGCATGTGCACTACCTGTTCCCAAACAATTTTCAGCTCATGAAAGCCATTGACCAATACATGCTTTTTTGTTTTTCTTTCACTTTTTGGGGTATTGGGTAATGCTTTAAAAGTGATTTGAGCAAAACTAACCCACCAAATCCCTACTAGTAAAAAAGTGATTTTCAACGCCATTGTTTTATCACTCATTCCGAGTACCAATCCAAATCCTATTAATTGCATCAGCACGCTTCCGATATATCCCATGCTGTAGCCTCTGGCACTTATTCGATCGCGATCTTCTTCGGCTGCGATTTCTGGAAGGTAGGAGTTGTAAAAAACCTGACTTCCATAAAAACCGATTCCAGCAAACATAAAGCAGAGAAGCCCCAGTACAATATTAGACTTGTCGAAAAAAAACAACAGCGAACAACTGGCTGCACCTAGGTAACAAAAAAATCGCATGAAGTTTTTCTTATTTCCTTTATAATCTGCAATGGAAGATAGTATGGGTGATAAAATTGCAATCACTAGAAAGCCAACTGCAAGTACGTAATCTTTCAATTCAGTATTTACAAAGTGCCGACCTAGAAAAATAATCCCCTTCGGAAAATTTACAAGGCTCGTTACGGCTGCATAATAAGCGGGAAAAAAGGTAGTGGTAATAACGAGGTTATAAACTGAATTGGCCCAATCATACATGGCCCATCCGGTAATAACTTTTTTAGAAGCGGTTTGCATATAGCAGCTCAATTATTGGGTTCATAAAATGATTAGACCTTATGAAAGTAAGCATTTTATTGCTTCCAACCGATTCAAAGGAGTGCTACTTGATAATTCCCTGCCAGATAAGGATGAGCATAACGACACCTATAATAATACGGTAAATGCCCCAAATTCGAAATCCATATTTCTTTAAAAACCCGATAAAGAACTGAATGGCCAATAGGGCAATTATGAACGCTACAAGGTTACCGATGGCTAGTAGTTTTATTTCATTTTCAGAAAACCCACCAGATTCTTTGAAATGTTTGTATAATTTATAACCCGTAGCGGCAAGCATAGTAGGGACTGCCAGAAAAAAAGAAAATTCTGCTGCTGCATTGCGCGATAATTTTTGTTGCATTCCACCAATGATCGATGCGGCACTTCTGCTAACCCCTGGTATCATTGCGATACATTGCCAAATACCGATAATGGCAGCCTGCTTAAACCCGACTTCTTTTTCCGAATTGATTGAGGGGCTTTTAAATAAACTATCAATGAATAAAAGAATGATACCGCCCAGTAGTAGCGAAATGGAAACAGTTAGCGCACTCTCCAATAGCAGGTCAATTTTTTTGGAAAAAAGCAGGCCAAAAATCAAGGCAGGAATTACCCCTATTATTAATTTTAGATAAAACTGCCAGCTTTTAAAATCGACAAATTTTCTCCAATAGAGCACCACCACTGCTAAAATTGCCCCTAGTTGAATTGCCACCGTAAATACTTTAGTAAAATCGGTTGCGGGAATATCAAGTAGCTTCTCAGCAATAATCATGTGTCCGGTAGAGGAAATGGGTAAAAACTCTGTGAGCCCCTCCACAATGGCGATTACGATGGATTGAAAGGTGGTCATTTTTTTTGTATTTAAATATTTGTTTGCAAAGCAGGAACTTCTTCCATGACTTAATCTAAATTGCTATATGATTGATTGCTCAATAGTTATCTCAAATTAAAAATGCGATATTGGAAATATCGCATCTACAGGCGTTGTGTTATGTTGCTTTATTGGCTTAAAATTTTATCTCCACCACCATCATTATGAAATTGGGAGGTATTTTATTTTTGCTTATCTGAAGGTTTCTTCATGATGGCAAATATTTCAATGACGAAACCTGCAATGATTAGAAGGGGGGCAATCGTTATTCTAGTAGTACTGTAAACTTCATTGTCGTTAAATACTGCCGGGTCAGCACTTTTACCACCAGCCATTAAAAAGAATCCAATCGCCAGTATTATTAAACCACCCAACATTAGTAGATAATTTTCTTTGCCAAACAATCCTTTGCTTACTGCTTGTTTTTTTTCTGTGTTCATGGTTTACTATTTTGTAATGCAAATAAAAGTAATATTTTTCATATAGCCACTTTGGACCATTGACTAGTAAAGGTCATCTAGTTTCATTTGTAAATATTTTAACACTGACCGATGGGTACTTATCAATGAAATGGTAAT
>CANJDY010000134.1 GCA_947472635.1 Chitinophagaceae bacterium | reverse complement strand
TACGAGCCAAATCTTTCCTAATTTTGACCATCGATTCATATAACCAGGCCATAAAAATCTGCCGAAGATTAGGAATATGACACATAAATCAAAAGGAATCGTTTTAAGGGCCATCAAATATGGTGAAACCAGCTTGGTGGTGACCATATTTACTGAACTCTTTGGCCTACAGACTTATATGGTAAACGGTGTGCGGACCACAAAAAAGTCTTCCGCTAAAGCCAACCACTTTCAGCCTGGGGCTATCCTAGATATGGTAGTGTATCATAGCGACCAAAAACCTATGCAGCGCATCAAGGAGTTTAAATGGGATTTTTTGTTCCAGCAAGTACTGAGTGATGTGATCAAGAATAGTCTTGCACTATATATGGTGGAATTGTTACAAAAATGCTTGAAGCAACCCGAACAAAATACGCCCCTATTCTACTTTTGCGAAGACATATTGATACAATTGGATGCTGCAGATAAAGAGGTAACCGCCAATTTTGCATTGTACTTTTCCCTACAACTGACCCAGTTTTTTGGATTTAGGATGAATGATAATTATGATACTGAACTAACTATCCTAGATTTGGAAGAAGGTAATTTTGTTGCCGCACAGCCAGAACACCCTCATTTTATTGAAGGACAGCATGCTGAAATTACCTCTCAGCTTTTGAAAGCAATGCAACCCAATGAATTATCGCAGTTTAAACTTCACCATGATACCAGAAGAGCCTTATTACTCCATTACCTCAATTACTATTCACTCCATATCTCCGATTTTGGACAAATGAAAACCTTGGCTGTTTTACAAGAAGTTTTTTGATGTTGCCAATGGCTATAGGATTCGCCTTGCAGATGAATGTTGACTTAATTGTAGCTGCTCTATATTTTCAATTAATACGATTCCCGGGGTTTTCCCTTTTTCAAAGCTACCGACTAAATGATCAAGTTGCAAAGCCTTTGCCCCATTGATAGTTGCCCATTGTAACAGAATCGACAATGGAATGGGCGAATTAGTGGAAAGCTGAATGGTTTTTATCTCTTCCAGCATATTCAACTGCTGGTTACTTGCTAAGCTATCGGTACCAATGATCATATTGCAATTGCTTTTCATCAATAAATTAATCGGCGGCGTTTTTTGCTCAATATACTGGTTGGCGTTGATACAAATACAATGGCTAAATAGTGCACCTGACTTATCCGAAAGCCCATGCAAAAATTCCATATCGCTTTCACTTGTATAAGAATTATGAACTGCAATAATGGATTGCTGCCTATCGAAATAAGGCAACCAAGATTTAAAACTGGATTTACCGGTTGGTTCAAATGAAGTAATGTCAATTCCGAAATTAGTATACAATGCTAAGAAACCTCCCTCCTTGTTCAAATAAAGCATGTCCTCATCGGCACATTCCTGGTTATGAATGGTGATTAATTGCCCGGCTGTATCGGCATTAAGCAAATGAAATAGATTTTTTGACACACTGTAGGGTGCATGAGGCGACAAGGTTGTTTTGTGGGTGGGGAGCTCATTTTCGAATTGTTTTGATACCATTTTCATCTCCTCCAGCCTTTTATTCGCTAGCTCCCCTACAAAGCCACTTACTTCAATAAAATTATGCCAAAGGAGCTTGCTTTGCTTTTTTACAGCTATCGAATGGCTTGAATTACAAATATCTCCCACAGCCACAATGCCAGTTTCATACATGTTGGAGTCTGCCTCCATCATTGCATCCAATTGCAGTTCCTCCTGTGCAGACCGGTTAATCATAACTTGTTGCACAAAACCAACTAAACCTGTTTTTTGCGGAATTTTTCCTTTTAAATGGCTCAGCTCAAGGTGACAATGTGCATTTACAAATCCAGGACTGATAATTCCACTGTATACTTCGATTCCCTCACCTGCATCTTCTCCCCTAACCAAGTCAATGATGGTTCCAGATAAATCAGTAATTACCACTGAAGGGTCTGTCAGCATTTCATTTCCTGTGAAAATATGGTCTGCGGTAAATTTTCTGTACAAAATGATTGGTTGATATAATGTAAATTTGCGGCTTACTATAAAAGACGGGTGCTTTTATAGAGGCTAAAGTTCTTAAATAAAAAATAAAAACGAGGAATAAAGGTTAACTATAAAAAGAGAAGGCCTAAAAGACAATGCTGGCGCCTAAATGAAATCATCATGGCCTAGCGCATGACTACCTTTTTGGTTTCTTACTGATTGTTTCAGGTAATCGGGCAGCTATTTCGGTTCCCACCTGAAGAGATTGGTTTTCAAAAATATATTATGTTAGATAAATTAGATGCGATAAAAGGAAGGTTTGACAATTTGGGTGTGGCACTAACCAACCCTGAAATTGTGAGTGACAATAAAAAATATACTGCCATTAGCAAGGAATACCGGAGTTTAGAAAAAATTGTTCAAGCTAGGGATGCTTATGTTCGCCTACTGGATGACATTGAATTTAACAAAGAAGTACTGAGCGGCGATGATGCAGAAATGCGGGATCTAGCTAAACAGGAATTGCCCATTTTAGACGAGAACAAGGACGCGTTGGAGAAAGCGCTGCGCAATATGCTGATTCCAAAAGATCCCTACGATGAAAAAAATGCCATTTTAGAGATTAGGGCTGGCACTGGGGGAGATGAAGCCTCGCTTTTTGCTGGAGACCTATTGAGGATGTATTTAAAATATTGCGAAAAAAAGGGTTGGAAAACAGCCCTGCTAAGCGAAAGTGAAGGCACCGCCGGTGGCTATAAAGAAGTACAGGTGGAAGTAGTAGGAGATGATGTATATGGTACCATGAAATTTGAAAGTGGGGTTCACCGGGTTCAAAGGGTGCCTGATACTGAGGCTAGTGGAAGGGTTCACACGAGTGCCGCCACTGTTGCCGTTATGCCGGAGGCGGAGGAAGTAGATTTTGAACTAAAAGAAAGTGATGTAAAAATGGAAACTGCAAGAAGTGGTGGTGCAGGAGGGCAAAATGTAAATAAGGTGGAAACAAAAGTGTTTTTAACCCATAAGCCTACAGGATTAGTTGTGATGTGTCAAACTGAAAGGAGCCAGCTGGGCAACAAAGAAAAAGCAATGGACATGCTTAGAACACGCCTGTACGACGAAGAAGTACGCAAAGCGGAGGAAGCTATTGCCCATAAACGAAAAAGCCTGGTAAGCACTGGCGACAGAAGTGCTAAAATTAGAACTTACAATTTTCCTCAAGGAAGAGTAACGGATCACCGTATTGGACTTACCGTATATAACCTCGATAATGTATTGAATGGTGAGGTACAAGAATTCATTGATGCATTGCAATTTGCAGAAAATGCCGAAAAAATGGCTACCCCCAGCTAATTTCATATGAACCCTAGGGTCTGTTGATTATTCAAAAACCTTCCTCAAATTGTAAAGGTTTTCTAAAGTAGTAAGCATTGGCTATTTATATTTTCCAAAAAGTATATAGCCTACATTAAATATTTGTTAAAGCGGGAAGCATTACCTTGTTTTTTTAATTCGCTTCTAGTTATTCAGTAACTTTAGATTCTAATCAAAGGCAGCAGGTCTGTCATTTTTGACTGGAAATTAATTTTTATCAACTGGCATTAAATTTGCCTTTTAAATATAATAAAATAATTTAATTCAACTTTTTCTCATAAGCAGTTAGTTTTGGTAAACGACCCCTGTTTCTACGGGGGTCTTTCTTTTTTGAATTCAGCCCGTTTTTATACCATTCGGCAAGAAATTTGCTTCTATAACTTAACCATTGGGTTTGCATAAGACCATCTGCCATAATAAAAAGGAATAACTTTTTTTTACCAAACTAAACCTACAAGTAGCTCTATAAATGAGATAGCTTTGCGATTCATGAACAGTGCTGCACAGATTTTTCAAAGCCCTTCCCGCAAACGATGGACTAGGGTAAAATGGACAACAAGAGTAGTGGGCTTGGTAGTAATTTTTTTTCTGATAGTTACCTTTTTAGCTATCACCAATGCTTCCAATCCTTCTTTACCCAATATGAACGCAAAAGCGAAAGCTTATCAAGCGATGTTGGACCCAGCAAATAAATTTGTATTGGGCTCTTCTGAAACAAGAAAATACAAAGGATTTAAACAGTTTCTAGAAAAAAAACAACGGGAAGATTCTCTCGCGGGAATTTTAATTCCTAAAAATAAGACCTCGCTCATCCGGTCTGCCTTTTACACTCCTTGGAGTAAAACATCCTTGCCAGATCTAAAAAAAAATGCAAATAAATTAACCACCATCTACCCAGAGTGGTTTTTTATTGACACGGTAAATTGTACACTTCAAACCAGAATAGACCTTCCTGGTCTGGCGGTTATGAAAAAAAACAACCTCAGCATTGAGCCGATTCTCAATAATTTTCATACCGCAAAAAAATTGACACAAAATGGTTTTTTTGACGGCCGACTGCTTCATGTCATTTTAAATAATTCACTCAAAAGAAAAAAATTAATTGCTCAAATAGTGGATACACTAAGCTTTTATAAACTTCAGGGGCTAAATGTGGACTTTGAAGAAATAAATGAAATAAGTAATCAACCGCTCACCAGATTTCAAAAAGAATTATATGAGGCCCTGCATAGCAGAAATTTTTTGGTGAGCATGGATGTACAAGCTAAAAATGAAGATTATGACTTCAAGGAATTGGCCAAATACAATGACCATGTTATTTTGATGGCGTATGATCAATTTAATGAAGTGGGCAGACCAGGTCCAATTAGCAGTCAAAAATGGATAGAAGAGCAACTAGACTGGATGGATGATAAAATAGATGCTTCCAAAATAATTTTAGGCGTAGCAGGATATGCTAGGGATTGGATTAGTGATGAAGACGGCAAAAGCGTTAACGATATAAGTTTTACGAATGCTATTGACAAGGCCAAGCTATCGAATGCAGTTATTGACTTTGACAATGATAGCTACAACCTTCATTTTAGTTATAGTGAACCCCCTACAGATTCCTCCGCTGAAATTACACATACTATCTGGTTCACTGATGCTGCCACAGCATTTAATGTTGTACGGTTTAGTGATGACTATAAAACCGCTGGTACTGCACTATGGCATTTAGGAGGAGAAGATCCGAGGATCTGGAATTTTTATGACCGTAACCTGAGCTCAGAAGCTATGCAAAAAGAGCCATTTGATTTTAGCAGGATGACTTCTATTCCTGTTGACCCCAATGCAAAGCCAACTGCAATCGGAGAAGGAGAGTTAATCAATGTACTATATTCGCCTGATGCCGGCATCATAAAAATTGAAGTGGATAAAAAAGAGAAGCTAATCACCGAACAACAATACATTCGGCTCCCTTCTGGATATGTATATGAAAAATTCGCAGAGGATAAAACATCTATGGGGCCTGGTCATAAAATTATTTTAACTTTTGATGATGGCCCCGATCCCGTCTATACCCCAAAAATTTTGTCTATTCTTGAAAAAGAAAAAGTACCTGCTACTTTTTTTATCGTTGGCCTGAATGCAGAAAATAATATCCCTTTATTACAACGAATTTATAAAAACGGATATGAAATCGCAAATCACACATTCACCCATAACAATGTAGCCCGCATGAGCCCGGAAAGAGCGGAGCTTGAAATGAAAACAACCCGTTCGCTGATAGAATGTGTTACGGGCCATTCAACCATTTTATTTAGGGCACCTTATAATGCAGATAGCGAACCACAAACCTATGAAGAAATTGAACCGATTGCCCGTAGCAAAAAAGACAATTATATCGCTGTTGGTGAAAGTATTGATCCCAACGATTGGGATCCAAAAATGAACCAGGATAGCATTGTAAACCGAACCATTCAATTAGCTGAACAAAACGATGCTAGCATTATTTTACTCCATGATGCAGGTGGGCAAACTAGGCAGCCAACCGTAGATGCGCTCCCTAGGATAATAGCCTATTTCAAAAAGCGCGGATGTAAATTTACTACCATTGCCGACCTGATGGGAAAAACAAAAGATGAGGTAATGCCTGCTGTAAAGCAGGGCTGGCAAAATAAATTGAATTTATTTTTTGCAGAAGGCACCTACTGGGCTGGACATATTTTATATGCCCTTTTTATGGTTGGAATTGGTTTGTCAATCAGTAGGATGATAGGAATGGCAATACTAGCATGGATACAGAAAAAAAGAGAAGAGAAAATTATACCCGCAGCAATGGTAGCCCCTGATGCAATTACAATGCCCATGGTAAGTATTATTGTTCCGGCATACAATGAGGAAATAAATGCAGTAAGAACCATTGAAAGTTTACTTGCACAAGATTACCCAAATTTTGAAGTTGTCTTTATCGATGATGGCAGCAAAGACAACACTTTTTTAAAAGTACGTTCCGCTTTCAAAGAAAACACCTCCGTTAAAGTTTATACTCAACAAAATAGTGGAAAAGCTGCCGCATTAAATACTGGTATTGAAAAAGCAGCAAGTGAATTTGTAGTTTGTATTGACGCGGATACTCAACTAAAAACAGATGCAGTTAGTCAACTGATGAAAAAGTTTGAGCTTAGGGCTGAATTTAACGAAAATTCAGCAAATGGATTAAAGGCAGCGGCTATTGGGGCGGTTGCCGGTAATGTTAAGGTAGGCAATGAAATAAATATGATTTCCAGGTGGCAAAGTATTGAATACATTACTTCTCAAAACTTCGATAGAAGGGCATTCGATCTGTTAAATTGCATAACGGTAGTGCCTGGCGCCATCGGTGCATTTAGAAAAGAAGCCATTATAAAAGCAGGCGGTTTTACATCAGATACCTTGGCTGAGGATTGTGATCTTACTATGCGCATGCACCGTGCTGGATACCAAATCCGCAATTGCAATGATGCCATTTCCTATACAGAGGTACCCGAAACCATGAAACAATTTCTTAAACAACGCTTCAGGTGGAGTTTTGGCGTAATGCAGTGTTTTTGGAAACACAGGGATGCACTTTTTAATCCCCGCTACCAAAATTTTGGCATGGTAGCATTGCCAAATATTTTAATATTTCAAATGCTGCTGCCCTTTCTTGCACCCTTGGCGGATTTGCTATTGGTGGCAAGCCTAATTGCCGCAGGCTTCGGTATTGTACCAGCAAGTATTGGAGGTATTCTTTTTTACTACCTTGTATTTACCTTGGTGGATGTTGCTGGTGCTGCTTTAGCATTTGCTTTCGAAAAAGAAGATTACAAAAAATTGTTATGGATGATCCCCCAAAGACTGGTTTACCGACAATTAATGTATTACATAATTATAAAATCTTTCAATAGTGCAATCAAAGGGGAGTTGCAAGGATGGGGGGTTTTAAAGAGAACCGGCAATGTGAAACAAGTAGTTATAGGATAATCTATGACTACTAATCATAAAAGAGTTTTACTTTTGAACTGGTTTTTTAATTCAACAGTAAAAAACTTACTTACTAATTTATATAATTTATCGATTTGGCTACATCTGCATCCGAAAGAAAATCATTCTTTAAGAGAATAAGTGG
>CANJDY010000133.1 GCA_947472635.1 Chitinophagaceae bacterium | reverse complement strand
TGAATTATCCTGACTCACTGAAGTTAGCAGTAGGGAATTGAAATATTTTTTTGCGATAAGATAATTTTTTAATTCAAAATAATTGATCCTTGCAGCAAGTAAAGTGGCATTTTCAAAATACTTATTATATCCTTTTCCATTAATATATTCATAGGATAGCAAGGCTTTTTCCCATTCCTTGTTTTGGTAATAACAATCTCCTAATAAATAATTTGCTGTAAGCGAATAACTTCCGATAGGGTATTCTGTAAGATAATGGCTTAAGCTAGCAATGGCAGCAGGATAGTCATTTGCGGAATATTTCAATTCGGCAGCGGTAAAGGTTAGAGAATCAGCTTCATTGATAGAAATGTTTTTTCCATTTTTACGCATAAAGTCGATATAATCTACCGTTCTGTTTTCCTCAACATAAATATTCCGAATAGTTTCCAATCCTTCATCAGCTTCAGCTGACTGAGGGTATTGCTGAATCAATTGTTGATAATATACCAATGCCTGCTTGTTATTATTCAAATTATAATAGCTTAAACCAAGTTTCAAGTAAGCTGAAGGTTTCAATCCTCCAGACGAAGGGGAAGTTATGATGCTATTGAGAACAGGAATAGCTTCTGAAAATTTTTCATCTGCCATATAGGTAGATGCAATTTCTAAGTTCGCATCAGGTATTAAATTACTTTGAGGATATTTTCTTGATAAGTCTCTTAAAATTGATACTTTACTTTCAGAATTCTTAATTCCCGCAATTAGCGCTTTTTGAAAAGTTGCGTAATCACTTTGCGGTAAAGTATTGTTGATAATAGCTTCATAAATACCATTTGCTTTTGCAAAATCTTTCAACATAAAATAACAATCGGCTGATCGAACATATGCATCCTGCTGCAATTGACTAGCTGTAAGAGTTGATCTTGCAATTGATTCAAAATAGGTAATAGCTTGTTTGTAATTTTCCTTTTTAATATTACTAAATCCTAAGTTGTACCTCGCTGTTATTGGATTGGCCTCTCCCAATGATCCAGCTCCACTTTTCAAAAAATTAGTCAGTAATTGAATGGCTTCATCATACTGTTGATTTTGACAGGCAATTTCGCCTTTCCAGAAATTAGCATACGGAGTAACGCTTGAAATAGGTAACGACAATATTTTGCTCAATAATTCATCAGCCTTACCCATTTGCTGATCATTAAAATATTCAACCGCTCTACCATACAAGATTCTTGGGTAGGCCTTTTGCATAATGGCTGTAGGATTTTTGAAGGATTCATACAATATCAATGCATCATTAAAATTGCTGGTATGATCCAATAAATTAACAACTATTTCAATAGCTTCGGTATAATTGGATGATGATGGATAGGCAGCAATGAATTTACGCATTTCTTTCAAAGCGACATCTTGAAAACCTAATTCATAGCTGAGTTTAGCATAATTAAAAAGTGATATTTGCTGTTGTTGTTTGTTACTGCTATTGTATGCACAAAACTGAAATGCATTTCTTGCATATGTTTTTTGATTGGTTCGGAGATAGCAATCGCCTAACAAATACATACTGTTTTGTCCTAAAGAATCATTTTCATTGCTTAGTTTTTTAAAGCCTTCAATAGCTTTATTTAGTAGGTTTGTTTGATATAAACAAAAACTCACCTCATACAAAATTTCTTTACTAATTTTAGTGCTGTTATTGATATAATATTCAAGTAAGGGAAGTGCCTTAGAATAGTACCCTTTTTCAAAATTAATTTGTCCCATCAATAATTTCAACTCCCTGTCGTAGTACAACTCTCTTTTATCAACAATGCTTTCACTGTATTTAATTGATAAATCCTTCTTGTTCTGTAAATAATAAATTTCAGCAATGTAATAGGGAACAATTCTTTTATACTCCTCCACTTTTTCGACAAGTTTAAATGATTTTAACGCCTCCTCATACTGGCGATCAAAATAACTGATGAATCCATAATAGTAGTTGGCTGAAATATAATACTTGCTGGAGCTTAGTTGCTGTACTTCATTGAATAATGGCTTGGCTTCTGTAAATCTTTTAAGGTTAAAGTAACAATATGCCCTTTCAAATTTTGCATTTGCTATTTCATCATTACTTAAATTATCTAATCCTGCTGCTTCAAAATTTTCAAGAGATTTCCTGAACTCATCCTTTAAAAAATAATATTTACCCAAATGATAGCTCATTTGTTCTTTTCGTGCCTTATTAATTTCCCAGTTCAGATATTGATTTGCTTGTTCTGCAGCGATTGGCAAGTCAAGTTTTAATCCAGTTACAATATAAAAATAATTCACATCGTCTACATAATAGGTTGAAGATGTATTGAACCTATTGGCGGATTCAAATTTTAAAGCTTGTAACAAAGGGTACGCAAGCGCGAACTGTTGTTTGGCAAATAAATCACTTGCTTCTTTAAATTTCTTTTCTGTGTCTGTAAAACTATGGGTTAATTGTGCGGTAGCCGATTTTGAGAAAAAAACTCCAAAAAGTAGCAAGGAAAATAGTTGCTTCATCATATTGGTTATAACCATCATTTTAATGATATTGTAAAATTAACTATATTGCTGTTTGGTTTTACGGCATTTCCATTTGTTTGTTAATAAGTGGATAACTGCTTCAACCAAAACGACTATTCGTTTGAAATCCTGTTAATAATCTTATAAAAAATTATTATTTAACTTTATTTTTATTTAAACTACTTAAAATTACAACCAATGAAAAAACTCTTATCCATTAATTATAGTGCTGGGGCGTTTTCTGCTGCTATGCTATTTTTAAGACTTGGTATTGGCTTTTTAATGATGTGGCATGGATATGACAAGCTGCTTCACTTTAGTATACTGCACAACCAATTTTTGAATTTTATGGGTTTAGGAAGTACTTTTTCCCTCACTTTAGTAATTTTTGCTGAATTCTTTTGCTCACTTTTTTTGGTTCTTGGATTATTTACTAGGCTATCTTCTATTCCATTGATTATTACTATGTGTGTCGCTTTGTTTAAAGTGCACCAGGGTGATTTTTTTGGAAAAGGAGAAATAGACGCTTTATATTTAATTAGCTATATGGTTTTGTTATTTTTAGGACCAGGAAGAGTAAGTGTTGATAGTATGATAGGAAAATAGAAGACTTTTTTTTATTCAAGACGAGTCATTTTTTACTTTATTATTTTTGAAGTACTAGTATTAGTTTCAAATTCATCCTACCCTTCCTCCTATTAAATTACCATCAATTTGTATACAACTGAAACAAAAATAAGGATTCACTATGCGTTAACAGATCAAATGGGCGTAGTTTATCATGGACATTATGCCCAGTTTTATGAAATTGGCAGAGGTGAGGCTATCAGAGAGATTGGATATACTTATAAAGATATTGAAGCAATGGGTATCATTATGCCTGTAGTTGATATTCACAGTCGCTTTTTAAGGCCAGCAAAATATGATGACCTGATTACTGTAAAAACAACTTTAAAAGAATTACCCCTTCATCATAAAATCGTTTTTCATTCCGAAATTTTCAACGAGCAAGGAGAGCTAATAAATACAGGTGATGTAACCCTTTATTTTATGGAAGTAAAAGAAATGAAACGTTGTCAAATGCCAATAGAGCTTAGAACAAAGCTGGAGAAATACTTTCCTCAATAAGCAGGTATGAAATTGTAAAAATTACTACCCATTTTTTCGAAAGGCTTTCCCCAGGAGTTTCAATTGCCTAATTTATAGGCTTATAAAGCTTTTTTTAAATTCTGTTATGATCGGCTTTCCAATTTTGGATAGTCTGTTTAATGATGGTTTGACTTAAATTTTCATTGATTGCTCTATCTACTAGTGCAACAAATTCCTCATCTGGTGCAAAACGAAGTGCTATAATTTGACGTAAAGTCAATTTGTTACTAAATAATTTACCAGTTAGCGAAAAATAACGTAAATTTTCTTCTGCACGTATTGCTCTGTCTTGCGCTCCCAGTGAAAATGTACGAATAAACCAAAAAAACAATAGGGCTATAACAAATAATAATAATAGCGTACCAGCCCCTAACTGGTTACTACCATTGTTAATAGCCTGGCAGAAATTAAAGGTGGCTCCTGAAACACCAACCAGTAGTAGAAATGCCGTTACCCCATGAAATAACGGAACTAATTTTGTATGATTTTTAAAATTTTGCTGATTCATATTTTTTGATTTTAATAAAAATACTTTGAAAAAACCAATATTACTTCGAATTGTTTTCAAATAACGAATAAACAACCATAAATTATTCGATACGTCGAAGATGATTACAGTACTTTTCCTATTGTTTATTGTCTTCAATACTATTGAAAGTTTGCCTATGGAAGTTTTATATTATTTTTGCATATAACATTACCTCTTTTTTAGATGATACAAACAAGCATTATAACTATTGGAGACGAGTTACTAATCGGTCAGGTTATTGATACCAACAGTGCGTGGATGGCACAGCAATTAAACAAATCAGGTATTCGGGTTGCGCGAAGGGTTGCTGTAGGGGATGTATGGGATGAGATATGGGGTACACTAGTAGAGGAAAGCAAACATGCTGATATTATATTGATTACAGGTGGTCTTGGCCCTACAGCCGATGATATCACAAAACCGCTTCTTTGTAAGTTTTTTTCTGGAAAAATGGTTGTTGATGAAGGTGCCCTTCAAAATGTGACTACTATTTTTACCAATGTACTAAAAAAGCCGATGATAGAAAGGAATCTTAAACAGGCAGAAGTACCAGATAATTGTAAGGTTTTATTGAACAAAAGAGGTACAGCACCTGGAATGTGGTTTGAAAAGGCAGGTAAAATATATGTAAGTATGCCAGGTGTACCCCATGAAATGAAGGGTATGATGATTGATGACGTACTTCCGCTTTTGAATCAACACTTTCAATTTCCTCACATAGCTCACCGTACCTTGCTGACAGCCGGTGTAGGGGAAAGTTTTCTTGCTGACCTTCTATCAGATTATGAAAGCTCACTCCCAATCCACATTAAGCTGGCCTATCTTCCAAATTACGGCATGGTTCGCCTGCGTATATCCTCTACCGGTGACGAGAAAGAGCAGACGGAGCAGGAGATTGATAAATACTTTATTACACTACAAAATATAGTTTATAGTTATTTAGTTACCAATGAAGATGAGTCAATGCAGCAGGTTGTAGCTAAATTACTACTTCAAAAAAATAAAACTATTTCCACAGCTGAAAGTTGTACAGGTGGATATATTGCGCATTTATTGACGGAAAAGGCTGGTGCTTCCGCCTTTTATAGCGGAAGTGTAGTTAGCTATTCATACAATGCAAAGGAATGCCTTTTACAAGTTGATAAAACAACCTTGGAATCCAAAGGTGCTGTGAGTGAAGAGGTAGTCATACAAATGGCTAAGGGTGCTTTAAAATCGTTGCAAACTGATTATACTATTGCTGTATCAGGAATAATGGGTCCAGATGGCGGAACGGAGGATAAACCAGTTGGAACTGTATGGGTTGCAGTTGGCAATTCTACTAAAATAATAACCGAAAAATTTAATTTTCGCTTTGATCGCAAGAGAAATATTGAGCTTACATCAACCTATGCACTCAATATGTTTCGAAAATTTATTCTTTCCAATTTTTAATGAACTAAGTCTTTGCTTTGCTTCATTTTTATTTATAAAGTTATTTCCAAGCAGTTATATTAAATATTATATTACTATATAAGCAAGTTATTGATGTTATTAATGGGAAATAATTATCTTTAATTACAAATCTGGGTAATTTCAACAACTCCTTAGGCTAAATTGGTTGTTATAACATTAAAACTACAAATTTTTATATGGCTTTAATTGATCTTGTAATGCCAAAATTGGGGGAAAGTATCATGGAAGCTACTATTTTGAAGTGGCATAAAAAACCAGGTGATACTATTCAAGAAGATGAAATTGTGCTCGATATAGCTACTGATAAAGTAGATAGTGAAATCCCCTCTACAGTTAACGGTATAATCGAAGATATTTTATTTAAAGAAAATGATGTAGTTCCCATTGGTGCAGTAATCGCAACAATACGAGTAGAAGCAGGTACTACTCGACATTTTAATAATTCATCCTCCTCCGATAGGCCTATTTTTGAAGATGTTCAGATTGTAGAAGAAATTCCTTTTCAACCTGCTTCAAACAATGACCTGCCAAAACTACTTCCGAGTAATTCTTCCATTCGTTTTTATTCGCCACTAGTGATAAATATTGCTCAACAGGAAGGCATTAGCATGGCTGAATTGGAGAATATTGTAGGAACTGGACAGGATGGTAGAGTGAGCAAAAAAGATATTTTATCGTATGTATCAGATAAGAAAAGCAATGTACATTCGGTAAACACCATTCCCCAACAAACTGCTATATCGCATCACGAGATCCTTTCAACTCATTCTAAGGAAACCAATCATCAGGTAGCCATTTCAAATAGCTATTATTCCAATGTTGAAATCATTGAAATGGATCGGATGCGCAAGTTAATCGCCAAACATATGGTGGATAGCAGACATACCAGTGCTCATGTAACTAGCTTTGCAGAATGTGACGTAACGAACTTAGTTCTATGGAGAGAAAGAATTAAAAAAGAGTTTGAAAGTCGAGAGGGTGAAAGAATAACCTATACGCCCTTATTTATTGAAGCAATAGTTAAGTCTATTAAAAAATACCCATTACTAAGTAGTTCAATAGAAGGAGATAAAATTATCATTAAGAAAAATCTTAACATTGGAATGGCTACTTCCTTACCAAATGGTAATCTAATAGTACCAGTTATTAAAAATGCCGATCAATTAAATTTAGCTGGTTTAACCAAACAGGTCAATGGTTTGGCAAATGCAGCTAGAGCAGGGAAATTAAGGCCAGATGATACCACGGATGGAACTTTCACCTTAACCAATGTTGGAACTTTTGGCAGTATTATGGGAACCCCTATCATTAACCAGCCACAGGTAGCAATTATGGCAGTAGGTGTTATCAAGAAAAGACCAATGGTAATTGAAACGCCTCAGGGAGACAGTATAGCCATCCGGCATATGATGTATATTTCGCTTAGTTACGACCATCGAATAATTGATGGCTCATTAGGAAGTACTTTTTTGAATTCCGTTTCGAAAGAATTGGAAAATTTCGATGGCAATCGAAGTATTTAATACTAGCTACGATTTTACTCTACCACACTACTCAAACATTTCAGCAATTACTTGTAATCAATAATTGGGGTAAATAGTACTGCTTGAGTGGTTTTTAAGGAGTGTCTTTTACAATCTATCAACTATTTAATAGTGGGATGAGTTGAATCAATCAAACCAACAATAGTATCTGCTAAAGCCTTAGCAGCTGCCATCGAATCGGCGGTTGCAAATGCCTTTGCAGAATCAGATTCAACCCCTACATTCGTTTCGGTATCATTACAGGATGATATTAAAACTATACAGACAAGTATTGAATAAAAAAATTTCATGTATTTTGACTTTGATAAAAAAATACAAAAGTCCTATACTA
>CANJDY010000132.1 GCA_947472635.1 Chitinophagaceae bacterium | reverse complement strand
ATGCCGACTACAGTGATCCCGATGTGATACGAGTAGGTAATGATTATTACTTGATTGCCTCTAGTTTCAATGCAGCACCGGGGTTACCTATTTTGCATTCCAACGACTTGGTGAATTGGTCCATTATTGGGCATGCATTTAATCAGCAATTCCCTATGGATCATTTTCGAAAAGTTCAGCATGGAAATGGCGTGTGGGCCCCTGCTATTCGGTTTCACAACAATGAATTCTATATCTATTATCCTGACCCTGACTTCGGTATTTACCTCACCAAGGCAAAAAACATTCTCGGTCCCTGGACTGCCCCTGTGTTGGTGCTGGCTGGCAAAGGGCTTATTGATCCTTGCCCACTTTTTGACGCCAATGGCAAGAATTACCTGGTGCATGCACTGGCAGGTAGTCGTGCCAGTTATAAATCAGTAATTCTGATTAAAGAATTGAATACTGCAGGTGATCAGGTAGTCAGTGAGGGTGTCTTGGTATATGATGGCCATGAGTTGGACGCCACCATTGAAGGACCTAAAATCTATCAACGCAATCACTACTACTATATTTTTGCTCCTGCTGGTGGTGTGGGAACAGGTTGGCAAACTGTATTGCGTAGTAAAAATATTTATGGTCCCTACGAGCGAAAACAGGTACTGGAACAAGGCACTACATCCGTTAATGGACCTCACCAAGGAGCATGGGTCCAAACCCAGTCTGGTGAAGACTGGTTTCTTCATTTTCAGGATAAAGAAGCCTATGGAAGAATATTGCATTTGCAACCAATGAAATGGGTGAATGACTGGCCAGTAATGGGGTTACATACCAATGGTGATGGAAGGGGAGAGCCCGTTGCAACTTTTATAAAACCAGCTGTTGGTAGAATCTATCCTATTTGTACACCAAAGGAATCCGATGAATTTAACGAAAGTGCATTAGGCCTTCAATGGCAATGGAACGCCAATCCAGCTATCAATTGGGCATTTTGTTTTCCAGCAAAAGGGGCACTTAGATTAAATAGTGTGTTAGTGTCCGATACAATAAAAAATTTATGGGATGTTCCAAATCTGTTGTTGCAAAAATTTCCTGCAGAAGAATTTTCTGCAACCACTAAATTTTCATTTACACCAAAAACAGTAGGTGAAAAATTTGGGTTAGTAGTTATGGGAATGAATTATGCCAATATTATGGTTGCCAATAAGATCGATGGCCTATATATCTGTTATGGAAAATGTGTTGAGGCGGATAAGGGAAAAAAGGAAAATGAAATCCAATTTACAAAAATAGTGAACGGCACAGACCTTTATTTTAGGGTTACTGTGCTCAAGGGTGCTTCTTGCACATTCAGTTATAGCATGGATGGTAAACTGTATACTCCTGTCCCCGAAAAGTTTACGGCTACTCCTGGCAGATGGATTGGGGCAACAGTGGGTATGTTTTGTAACCGAGTTCAAAACATCAATGATGCCGGCTTTTCAGACATTGATTGGTTTAGGGTAGATCGGCCATAATAAGTTCAATAATGGCGTTTTGATGGTTCCGGTAGGACCTAAGTTTGAATGTTATCGTTATCGGGAACGTTTGCGTAAATAAAGACCTTTCAATAGCGTTCTTCCTTAATAATTAATAGTAAAATTGAATACC
Source organism: Chitinophagaceae bacterium (assembly GCA_947472635.1). The sequence continues at coordinate 5,963 of CANJDY010000132.1, read as the reverse complement.
CAAACGATTATTATTACCTTATAATCTGTGTCTTTTGAACTTAATTTGTCGTAATAGCTAGTCGCCCTGTTAAGTGGCTAGAAATTTTCCATTTAATTTCATAGTCTTATCATAGATTATTTGGACCGTATTTGGTATAAAAAATCTGAGCAACAGGTAAAACTGGCTTCATTTTTTATGAATTATTGGAGGAAGTCAATGGAAATATCAAAAATTGGAAAGCTTACATGACTGGATGATTTTCAGCCAAAAAATTAATAACACTATGACGTTTAAAAAAATAATTTACCTTCTATTCTTCCTTGTTAGCGTTTATGCTTACAAGTTACCCGAAAAAAGGGTTACTGTCTTTTTGATAGGCGATTCCACTATGGCCGATAAGCCGCTAGAAGATAATCCTGAACGTGGCTGGGGACAGTTATTCCCCGTATTTTTTACCAAAGAGGTGATGTTCCAAAATCATGCGGTTAACGGAAGAAGTACCAAAAGTTTTATCAATGAACATCGATGGGATACCGTATTGAGTAGGCTTCAGGAAGGGGATTACGTAATGATCCAATTTGGCCACAATGATGAGAAGCTGGAGGATAGTACCCGCTCTGCTCCTGCTCATACACTTTATAGGGAAAATTTAATTCGATTTGTAAAAGAAACCAGAAGCAAGGGAGCCATTCCTATTTTACTTACCCCAGTAATGCGAAGGAAATTTGATGCTGCAGGAAAATTTATTGATCAGCATGGGGATTACCCCGGCGTGGTGAAAGAGGTATCGGCTTTGTTGGGTGTACCCATCATCGATTTACACAAAAGCAGTGAAACCCTTATTGTTCAGGAAGGGATAGAAAATTCAAAGCGTTTGTACTTACATATTCCAAAAGGGCATTTTAAAAAATATAAGGGCAACGGGGAAGACAATACTCATTTTAGTGAATTTGGTGCGGCCTCTATGGCTTCATTGGTTTGCCAAAGTATTGTTGATCAAAAATTACCGTTGGTAAAATACCTTCAATCATCCGGATTTAAGGGGAAGTTTCAATTTGAATTACCAAAGGTGTATGTACCCCATTTTAAAAAAGATACCGTTAATGTCTTGAATTTTGGTGCCGTTGCCGACGGTTTGACTTTGAATTCAGGGGCTATCAACCAAGCCATTGAGGCCTGCGCAAAGAAAGGTGGAGGAACCGTGGTCATCCCTGCTGGATCCTTTGTAACGGGACCTATTGTGATGAAAAGCAATATTAATCTTCATCTGCAAAAAGGAGCACTCGTTATTTTTACTTCGGATTTTAATCAATACCCATTGGTTATTTCTTCCTTTGAGGGTGTCGATGCTGCCAGATGCCAATCACCAGTGGTGGCTGAGCATTTAGAGAATATTGCTATTACCGGCGAAGGAATTATGAACGGAAATGGATTTTATTGGCGCCCTTTAAAAAAAGAGAAAGTCACCGAAAGTCAATGGAAAAACCACCTCAAGCAATATGGCGGTGTATTAACTGAGGATGGAAAAAATTGGTATTCCTCCCCAAAGTCGTTGAAAGGTTTCTTAACCAATAATATCGGAAAGATTGCTCAAGGAAAGACCCTTTCAGATTTTGAAGACATAAAGGATTTCCTTCGCCCCAATATGATTCGCATAGCAGATTGTAAAAATATTTTACTTGATGGAGTAAGTTTTGAAAATTCCCCTGCATGGACCACCCATGTATCAATGAGCGAACATATTACTATTACCAACGTAAGCGTCAAAAATCCTTGGTATGGCACCAATACCGATGCGCTTGATCTGGAAAGTTGCAAAAATGCAGTTGTCGAAAATTGTCATTTTGATACAGGGGATGATGGTATCACTATCAAAAGTGGAAGGGATGAAGAAGGTCGTACAAGAGGGATGCCAACTAAAAATATCATAATCAACAACTGTGTTGTGTATCATGCCCATGGAGGTTTTGTGGTAGGGAGTGAAATGAGCGGAGGCGTAAACAATATGTTTGTAAGCAATTGCACTTTTATAGGAAGCGACATTGGACTTCGATTTAAAACTACCCGTGGACGAGGTGGAATAGTGGAAAATATCTATGTAAACAACGTTACTATGCTGGATATCCCCGCCGAAGCTATTTTGTTTGATATGTATTATATGGCCAAGGATCCGGTAGTGTTGGCTGGTGAAAAAAGAGAACCCCTTAAAGTGGAGCGCAAATTAGTCGATGAAACGACCCCTCAATTCCGCAATTTTTATTTTTCCAATCTTACCTGCAATGGCGCGGCAAAAGGGATTTTTATACGAGGCATACCGGAAATGCATGTTAAAAATATTGTTATCGAAAATGCAGTTTTGCAGGCCAATGAAGGCATAGATATCCAAGAAGCCAGCGGCATAACCTTAAATAATGTTACGATGATAAGTAAGAATACCAGTCCTGTTGCGTATGTGCTTAACAGTGATAACATTACCATCAATCATTTGAAATATGCCGCTGGTGCAGAACTGTTGGTGCAAGTGCAGGGTGAGCAATCAAAGGATATAAGGGTATTCAACACCAGTATTTCTGGAGCTAAGCAAAAGGTAAAAGCTGATTTTGGTGCCAGTGAAGCAGTAGTAAGTTGGAAGTAATAAATTTCCCTTCCTTACTTTATCTGCTATTCGACTAGTGTAAAAAGTTAAAGTGGATATGTTGTTACTGGGTAGAATGGATAATCAGATTTGTAAATGTTATTTAATTATATAAAAATGAAAAAATTACTGACCACTTTTATTGTATTGCTTGTATTGGTTCAATTGGGCGCTGCTCAGCAAAAGCCTTATTCACAGCAAATGGCGCAAACTGCTATGAATTTATGGAAAGATTCTTTTTCGATGGGTGGCAATCCCGCACGTTGGAGCTACGACCAGGGAGTGATTTTAAAAGGTATCGAGGGGGTATGGAAATTGTACAATAGTGATGTTTATTTCAATTACATACAGCATAGTATGGATCATTATATAAGAGAAGATGGGAGTATAAAAGATTATAAACGGGATGAGTTTAATATTGATCACCTCAATAACGGAAAGGTCGTAATGTTTCTTTATAATTATACTTGGAAGCCCAAGTATAAAAAGGCAATTGATTTAATGCGTGGTCAACTGAAGGATCATCCAAGAACAAAAGAAGGTAGTTTTTGGCATAAAAATATTTATCCTTGGCAGGTATGGCTCGACGGGTTATACATGGGCCAGCCATTTTATGCAGAATATGCAAAATTAAATCATGAGGATACTGCTTTTAATGATATCGCCCGTCAATATATTTTGGTTGAAAAGCATACCCGTGATCCAAAAACAGGATTGCTTTATCATGCCTGGGATGAAAGTAAAGAACAACTATGGGCCAACAAGCAAACTGGTACATCTCCCCATTTTTGGGCAAGGGCCATGGGCTGGTATGGGGTAGCGTTAGTAGATGTGCTAGATCATTTCCCTATTAACCATCCTGGAAGAGATTCTATTATTGGAATACTCAATCGTTTTGTAAAAGCGGTTACAAAGGTTCAAGACGATAAGTCTGGCGTATGGTTTGATATTTTGGATTTACCTAACCGACCAGGAAACTATAAAGAGGCCTCCGCATCTTCCATGCTCGTGTACACGATTGCAAAAGCTGTTAGAAAAGGATATATCCCTGAAAGTTTTTTGAAGCAAGCAAAAAAGGGATACGAAGGAATTGTCAAGGAGTTTATTGAAGAAGATGCTGCCGGACAAACCAATTTAAAAGGTACGGTTACGGTATCCGGGTTGGGTGGTAAGCCATATAGGGATGGTAGTTTTGAATACTATATGAGCGAAAAGGTGAAAGTCAATGACCCAAAAGGTATTGGTGCATTTATTATGTGCAGCGTCGAAATGGAAATAGCTGCATTGCCAAAGCCGGGTAAAGGGAAACAAGTATTGTTAGATGCTTTTTACAATAATGAATGGAGAAAAGAGCTCTATGGCTTTGAAGCCCGCAGGCACTATACTTGGGATGATACGGAGCATGGAGGCATTAGTTTATTGGGAAGCATTTGGGAAAATTATGGAGCTAGCGTATCAACGTTAGAAAAGGAGCCTACTGCTGCAAACTTAAAAGGAAGCGCAGTCTATTTAATTATAGACCCCGACGGACTAAAGGATAACAAAGCACCTAATTATGTTAATGAAGTGGCAGCCAAAAATATTGCAGACTGGGTTAAAGAAGGGGGCGTTTTATTATTGATGGCAAATGATTCCGCCAATTGCGACCTCCCTCATTTCAATAAGCTAGCCAATCAATTTGGTATCAATTTTTCGGATAAAAGCGTTAACATGGTATTGGGTAGTGAATTTGAAACAGGGGCTGTTTTTAACAATGTTGCCAATCCTGTATTTATAAATACCCAAAAAATGTATTTAAAAGAAGTAAGTGTATTGGAAGTAAAACCACCTGCAACCGCTTTGATAAAAAAGGGTACTGATATTATTTTTGCTACCGCTAAATATGGCAAGGGAACAGTTTTTGCAGTGGGAGATCCCTGGATATACAATGAGTATACTGATGGAAGAAAAATTCCTGCGGCATTCCAAAATTTTTCTGCTGCTAATGAATTAGTGCATTGGTTACTTAAGCAGTCAAAGCCTTAATGGGTTATTGAATTTTCAAAATTGTGAAAGTCTAATAAGTATGAAATTATTTAAAAATATACTCTTTTTTGCAGGATGTGTATTCTTGTTTTCGGAGCACATATTTTCGCAGGATATTGTTATCGTTTCTCCTGATGGAAAGGGGGCATTCAAAACAATCCAGGCTGCAATCAATAGTTTGCCGGACAATGCAAAAGCACAGCGAGTGATTTTTATAAAAAGTGGATCCTATCAAGAGAAGCTATTTATTGATAAAAATTTTATCACCCTAAGGGGAGAAGATCCGAAAAAAACGCTGGTAACCATCTCGTTGGCAAGGGATGAGTGGCGCTGCAATAATAAAGACGATTACGGTACTGCGGCTATTAATTTAAAAGGCAGGGATATTACTCTTGAAAACCTTTCCTTCATTAATTCCTATGGAAAGGATGTAAAAACTGAAAAGAGTATTCCTTGTGCGACCGAAAGTACTGGATCAAAAATCATCCAGCCATCCACTCACCAGATGGCATTGCGTTCTTTTGCAACTACCCGACTTAAAGTGATCAACTGTATATTTAGGGCCTGGGGGGGGGATACCGTTAGTCCGTGGAATACGGAGGACGGGATGTTTTATTTTAAAGATTGTGTTATGGAGGGCGGTGTTGATTTTTATTGTCCTCGTGGATGGGCACTTGCCGAAAATTGTACTTTTATCTGTCAAAAAAGTGCTGCGGCAATTTGGCACGATGGTTCTAAATACCAATCGAGTAAAACAGTGCTGCTGAACTGCAAGTTTAAGGGGGATGATAATTTTAAATTAGGTCGTTTTCACAAAGATGCCCAATTTTTTCTGCTCAATTGCTCTTTTGCCAGTAATATGGCAGATGTTGATATATATTTGGTACCTACCAATAACAAAATTGTTTGGGGTAGAAGAGTGTACTATTATAATTGTCATAAGGAGGGCGGAGATTTTGCATGGCATCAAAATAATTTGCCCGCAGACTTTGGCATCAATGAATTTAATGTACCCTGGGTGTATGATTATAAATGGAATCCAATTGCTAACGATTGGGTAAAGGAGTTGGAAACAAAAGTTGAAGCTACACAGTCAACTAGTTCCGACTTGGTTGCAGATAATATGTTGCTGTACCAACGAAGCAATGGGGGATGGCCCAAGCATTTTAAAGAGCAAAATGTAAATTACAGGAAAATTTTATCGAAGGATGAATTGGATTTCTTGCGAAGCGGGTATGAGGAAGGGATAGATGCAACCATTGATAATGAAGCCACTAACAAGGAGATTCGTTACCTTCTGAAAGCGTACAAAAAATCGACT
>CANJDY010000131.1 GCA_947472635.1 Chitinophagaceae bacterium | reverse complement strand
TTGCCTCTATAATTTGGTACTCATCAATTATAAAGTCCTTTCGAAGGATGGGAATATTATTCACTCTGGCTTTTCGAAGATCCTGCTCAAATCCTCCAAAGAAATGTTCATCTGTAAGAACCGAAAGGCAACTAGCCCCATGAGCAGTATATGCAGCGGTTACTTCTACTACATCTGCCGTGCTATTGATAACACCTTTGGAAGGTGACTGGCGCTTGAACTCAGCAATGATTCCGGTTTTGGTTTCATCGAGCAAAAATTGTTTCAATGAAAAAGTGGATCGTTTAAATAAATCACTTTGCATCAATTCGACACTACTCACCCGCGCTTTGCTGCTAGCAACTTCAATTTTCTTATGGGCAATGATGGTATCTAAAATATTCATACTAGTACTGGTTAATTAATAATTTGGAAAAACCAAATAAGGCACAAAAACAAAAACAGTTTTTTACAATTAAATAATTATTTGCAAAGTTTTTTTAGTCCAGCCAATGCCTTCCCGCTCTCCAAGCTTTCCACTGCCAACTGGTAACATTCATCATAGGTTTTGTATAGCCCTGTACACTGCAATGCCATAGCCGAATTAGCCAGCACTACTGCATTCTGCGCCCAAGTTCCCTTTCCCTCCAAAATATCAATGAATATTTTTGCTGCCGCTTCTACTGTATCTCCACCATAAATATCTGCAGCATTTACCACTCGCTTACCCAACACTTCGGCACTGATAATTTTTTCCCCTTCATTGGTAATTACTTTAGTATCGCCCGTCAATGAAATTTCATCATAGCCATCAAGGCTATGGATAATGGTAAAATTATTACCAGTTTGTTGCAACAGATAATTATAAATTCTAGCCATTTCAAGATTGTATACCCCTACGAGTTGGTGTTTCGGGAAAGCAGGGTTTACCATTGGTCCCAGCATATTAAAAAAGGTACGAATGCCCAAATTCTTACGAATGGGGCCTACTGTTTTTAATGCAGGGTGAAAAAGAGGCGCGTGTAAAAAACAAATATTGGCCGTTGCAAGCTCTTCACGTAAGGTTGCTACATCATTGGTAAACCGATAACCTAACTGCTCCATCACATTACTGGAACCACTGATGGAAGATGCCCCGTAGTTGCCATGTTTGGCCACCTTATTTCCTGTGCCTGCCACAATAAAACAACTCAGCGTAGAAATATTAAATGTATTTTTCCCATCCCCTCCGGTACCTACAATATCCAATACTTCCATTCCATCCAAGTCTACCCGGATACACAATTCCAACAATGCATCCCTAAAACCCTGCAGCTCAGGAATGGTAATGGAACGCATTAGGTACACAGTAATAAATGAAGTGATTTCACTTTCATTGTAAATCCCCTTTGCAATATTGATCAGCACTTCCTTTGCTTGTTCCCGAGAAAGTGTTTTGTGTTCAAATAAAAAACTTAATATTTTTTTCATTGCCTATGCTTAAATTCATTTATACGATCGTTGAATGATTCATTACCTTCACTTTTGACTTTTTATTCTTACAATAAAATTACCCAAGTAAGTAAGATAATTTTTCTTGCCATTCGAAATGCGGGCTTATAACCCAAGCCAATTACGCATCATTTTTTCTCCGTTAGGCGTGAGTACACTTTCTGGATGAAATTGCACTCCCTGCACATCAAATTGCTTATGCTGCAAACCCATAATAAATCCATTACTATCTACTGCAGTAATATCAAGTTCTTCAGGCAAATTTTTGTCGCTCACTATCCAAGAATGATAGCGCCCCACTTCTATTGTATCGCCCATTCCCTTCAAAATTTTTGAATTAGGATTGGTAACGGTTATAGGAGTCGCAACACCATGGTACACTTTATCCAAGTTGACCAATTTTGCACCAAAGGCTTCACCAATTGCTTGGTGGCCCAAACAAACTCCCAAAATGGATTTACTGGAAGCGTATTCTTTAATTAAAGGTAACAGCAACCCTGCCTCTTCTGGTATTCCTGGTCCAGGAGAAAGAATGATTTTATCATAAGCTTTCACTGCTTCTAATGGTATCTGGTCATTGCGAAATACATCCACTTTTTGGTGCAGGATTTTTTCAACCAAGTGTACTAGATTATAAGTAAAAGAATCATAATTATCAAATACCAATATTTTCATTTCAGATATTTTGTGCCAATACAATGGCTTGTTTTAAAGCATTCAATTTATTATTTACTTCCTGCAGCTCGCTCTCTGGGCTACTTGCAGCCACAATACCAGCACCCGCCTGATAAAAAAGGGTATTTTGCTTACTCAAAAAAGTGCGGATCATAATGGCATGGTTACAACTTCCGTCAAATCCCATATAGCCAATGGCACCACCATAATAACTCCTTCCTGTGGGCTCATTTTCATTGATCAATTGCATTGCCTTAAATTTAGGAGCTCCGCTCAAAGTACCAGCCGGAAAGCTAACCGCTAGCAACTTAAATGGATTTGTTTCAGCACCTACCTTTCCGATTACCTCACTTACCAAATGAATTACATGAGAGTAATAATTTACCTTTTTGTATTGGGTAACTTCCACCTCGCTACACATTCGGCTTAAATCATTTCTCGCCAGATCAACCAGCATTACATGCTCCGCATTTTCTTTGGGATCATTTTCCAATTGTATGGCCAATGCCTTATCCGTTTCATCATTTCCTGTTCTTTTAAATGTGCCGGCAATTGGATGAACAATAGCCTTGCCATTTTGAACAATGAGCTGGCTTTCCGGAGACGACCCCATCAGTTTATAGTCGCCATAATCGAAATAAAATAAATAGGGACTTGGGTTAATACTTCGTAGGGCGCGGTAAACGTTGAATTCATCCCCCGAAAAAGCTTGCTGGAATCGTCGACTCAGCACTATCTGAAATACATCTCCTCTGTGACAACTGGCGATCCCTTTTTTTACCATATCAATATAAGCCGAATCCGTAAGGTTAGAACGCTCCAAGCCATTGGTTGAAAAGGGAAACGTAGGTACGTCCTTACTTTTTATAAGGCTTTCAATTGCATCAACGTCACTTTCAATACCAATTAGCTTGTTTTCACAAATGAACAGCTCATTTTTAAAATGGTTGATGGCGATAACGTATTGGTATAAACGATACCGCATTAGTGGGATATCAATGCCCGGTTGTTGGTGACCATTTTCTAACTGGATGGAATCAAAGAACTGGACAGCATCATAGGTACAATAACCAAATAATCCCTGTGCCACATTGATGGGCTTTGGTGCAGCCTCAACTATTTCAAATCGCTGCATAAAATCCCATAATAATTCCGGCACGGTGGAAGGGTTGGCTATTTTTACTTTTTCAGGTACCTGACCGGGCAGTTTATACTCAATAGTAGCGGCCGTCCTTATTTCAATACCTGCAATTGCATTGATGCCAATAAAGGTGTAACTGTTTTCTCCAGCATGGTAATCAGAACTTTCTAGTAGAATCGTATCCCGAAACCTATCCCTGAGCCGCAGGTAAATACCTACAGGGGTATACACGTCGGCTAGGAGTTTTTTGTACGAAGTTTGTATCTTTATTTTTTTCATAATTCTCAGCCAATAAAAGTTTTTACCTTAAAGTCTACACCATACTTAAATCAACTTGGTGATGGAGCCAATTAAGCGATTTGCCATTAAATTTCCCTTATTCCTGCTAGGTTCAACAGTAGTAAGTATAATAAAAAACCCCAACACATTGTGTCGGGGCCTTAATATAGTATACATACAATAGCGTTGCGACACATCAAAATATTGACTGCCACCACCAACCATTGCTATTTAAAATTGTATTTTTCATTTGCTGGTGCAAAGATGTGGGCTAATAATTAATAAAAAAAACTTTTTTCTGGATTGTATGAAAAAAAGGGGAAAGAAATAGGGATTTTGTAACCAATAAATTGGGAAACCTATTTTTTGAACCAATTTTTACTATCAGATGGGTATTCTACCCTACAACTTACCTAAAACAGGTATATTACCTATTCCCATACATTCAACGCTTTTCCTACAAAGCAATAGCTTAGCAACCTGGCTTGTTTTGAGTGAATTTGTAACCCACTCATGTTTATGCGCCAATAACTAATTATTTAATGTTGTAAATATTATCTTTACTGAGTAAGCTGTTAAAATTTATATATGCAAATTGTCATCTTTGGCGCCACAGGATTGGTAGGAATGCAACTAGTCAAACAGGCCCTATACAAAGGTCATGAGGTAAGGGCCTTTGGTAGGAACGTTTTTACGGCTGATCTGCCAAAAAATGACCAACTTGAGCTGATTCAAGGTGCTTTGTTTGACCAGGAGCAAGTTTATAATGCCATTAAAGGAGCAGATGCGGTCTTGTCTTCACTCGGCGGTAATTCAACCGTTGCGGATATGACTCGATCTCTTGGAATGAAAAATATCATAGAACAAATGCTGAAAGCGGGTGTTTCCAGAATTATTGCGGTGGGCGGAATGGGTTCACTTAATGCCGACAAAGATACCCTTGTCATGGATAAACCAGATTACCCTGCAAAATTTTTACCGGTTAGCAAGGAACACCTAAAGGCTTATGGATTCTTACAAAACTCCCCTTTGAACTGGACCTTTGTATGCCCGCCTGATATCATAGATGCTGAACCAACAGGCAAATTTATAACTACCCCAGATTTTGTACCCAACCCTAATTCCAACAGGATCAATGCAGGAGACCTTGCCTTATTTATGCTCAACGAATTAGACAAAAACGAATTCCCAAAGCGAAGAGCAGGCATTTGCAATTAATAATGGCTTTCATGCCACTGGCAAAAACCAAGCAAGCAAAATACAATGCCATCTATAATTTGGCTCAGGCATCCAGTGGAGAATCTATGACTCATTATGGATGGCTATGATTTATTAAATTTCTGCACCTCTTCCATCTCCTCGTCCTCTACCCTAACCATTACCAAATGATTCAGGCTTTCCAGATTAGTTACCCATATGTTTCGTCCCGCTTCTTTTACATTGGCCACATGGGTGATTTTATAGTCTTCGTAAGCTCCTAAAATTCTATCCCGAATTTCTACTGGAAGATTTTGCTCATACCCATAACTAATATCATACTTCAGGTAGCCTTTTTGAGTGAACAAAGCCTGGTGTTTCATATCACTTTCTATAAAACGAGCCAAATAGAATTTGTTCATTTCATACCATTTCAGATTTTGGGCTTTCGGAAATGATTTTTTAAATGCTTTATCAACTTCCTTGTTAACTACTGTAGAAGAAGTTACGGTAATAGTGGGTAAGACAGTTACCGAATCTTTTTCCTGTGCTACTAGCTTACCAGTAACAATGCATATTACTAGCAAAACTGCAATTACTTTCTTTTTCATACTTTTTTATTTAATTGAAATGAATAAAATAATTAAACGTGGTTTTTTTATAGTACAAATTAATTACTTCCAATAGCCTGAAACAATGATAGCAATCAAAAATTGAGTTGACACTTATCAGCTATTGGATTGTTTATCCATTTCAAAAAAAGACTCCCTACCACCATCAGCTTTCAAAGCAGACTGAACTTACCTTACAGGCAAAAAAAAAAGCTCTTGCCACTGGCAAAAGCTTTTTTTTATACAAAATTGAATTATTTAATTCATTTCAGCAGCAACCGAAATCTTGGTCTCAAGAGCTACTTTTCCAGCAGCAATGGCTGGACCATTAATGCCGTAATCACCCAATAGTACGGTGAAATCACAAGCAACTTTAATAGATTTTCCACTAACTGAAATAGACCCAGCAGTTTTAACAGCTTTGGTAACTCCATGAATCGTAAGATCACCAGCTACTTCAGCAGCATAAGTACCATCTTTTTTGAAATCAATCGCGGCTAAATTGGTAAGGTTACCCTTGAATGTAGCAGTAGGAAATTTTTCAGAATCCATCCAAGTAGCACTGTTAAAATGTTCCTGCATCATTGCCTTTTCAAAAGTGAAATTTTTGATCATTGCCTCAAAAGCTACTCCACCCTTTTTTGTATTGATAGTCCCAACCACTGTTTTATTGACCGCCTTCGGCAAGGCATCCTTAGCGGTAGTAGCGTTAAAGCTAATAGAGCCAGAAGTGGTGGTTTTTTTGCGGTCTGCTTTTGCATCAGGCTGTTGAGCAAACAAAGAGGCTGTTACCGTAAGTAAAGCAATAAATAAAATTGATTTTTTCATGTTGTTTTTTTTTATAAATTTTAATTGTTAATTGCACATCGTTTGAAAGTAATGAATTCAGTTTCGAGTATTTCGCTATAAGCTCCCCCACTACAAGATCCCTTTATAGAAACTTTATCCCCCAGTTTAATCTGCTTGGCTTGTCCAAGATGCTGCTGCTGGAAAGCAAATATAACATATGAACCGGAAGTTGAATCAGCCATTTTTATATTAACCGTAGAATCCACACCCTCTACCGCTGAAACCTCGCCATTTACTACCATTATTTTCTCAGCATATTTCTTGTTGGCCAAACTGTCATTTTTTTCAAACTCATGGATTAGATCCAGTGCAGTTACCGTATAAACAGGGCTAATTTCAGTGGTATCTGAAAATTTCTCATTCACTATAAACCAAAACCAACCAGCAACCACTACTAAAAGAATTCCAAAAAAAAGAGCTGCTTTTTTAAAAAAAGAATGTTTTTTTTTCTGTCCAAGCTCCATAGGATACAAATTTAACGAAATGCAAAAATAATACTTTCCGAGAATTTACAATAGTTAAACATTGTTAATATGTAGTGGAAAGCATTTATTTAAAGTCACAGTATGCCAAAATTGATACTCTGAATTACTTATATTTGATATTATTACCTGCCAAATTGGTCTAGTCAGGATCATATATATTTTAAAACAATTTATGAGAAAAATACGGTTGCTGTTATACTTGCTGCTTTTAGTAAGCAGTCTAATTCAGGCCCAAAATAAAATTAAACAGCCAAGCTCCGGGAACCCGGTTTTCCCAGGCTGGTATGCAGATCCTGAAGGGGCTATTTTCAATAAAACTTTTTGGATTTACCCAACCTACTCTGCTCCCTACAACCAGCAGGTTCATTTTGATGCGTTTTCTTCCAAAGACTTGGTAACCTGGACAAAGCACCCCCATATTTTGGATACCTCCTCCATCCAATGGGCGCACCGTGCCATGTGGGCTCCTGCTATTATTGAAAAAAATGGAAAATACTATTTCTTTTTTAGCGCCAACGATATACAAAATGGAAACGAAAAGGGCGGAATCGGCATTGCTATTTCGGATCACCCGGCAGGGCCTTTCACGGATTATCTTGGCAAACCACTTATCGACCAATTTCACAATGGAGCACAACCCATTGATCAATTTGTTTTTAAAGATGTAGACGGAGCCTATTACCTGATCTATGGAGGATGGCGACATTGTAATATTGCCCGGCTAAAGGATGATTTTACCGGATTAATCCCTTTTGATGATGGGAAAATATTCAGAGAAATTACCCCGGATAAATATGTAGAAGGGCCAATGATGTTTGTAAGAAAGGGGAAATATTATTTTATGTGGTCGGAAGGCGGCTGGACTGGTCCTAACTACAGTGTAGCC
>CANJDY010000130.1 GCA_947472635.1 Chitinophagaceae bacterium | reverse complement strand
CACCAAATAGACCGAATTGACAAAATTCCCTTTTTACCCATCCGATTTTTTAAGACTCACCAAGTGGTAACCACTGATTTTGAAGCAGAAGCAATCTTCGAAAGTAGTGGAACTACCCAAACTGTCAATAGTTTGCATTTCGTAAAAGACAAGTCGATTTATGCAAAAAGCTTTAATGAAACGTTTCGTTTATTCTACGGAGACCCTTCCCAATGGTGCATCATCGCTTTACTTCCTGCTTACCTAGAAAGAAAAAATTCATCGCTGGTAATGATGGCGGATGAACTGATCCAACAAAGCGGACACCCGAAAAGTGGTTTTTATTTAAACGAATGGGAAAAACTTGATAATTGTCTCCAACATCTCGAAGCACAGCAACAAAAAACGCTCCTACTAGGAGTAACCTTTGCATTACTGGATTTTGCCGAGCAATTCCCTCGTCCACTAAAGCATACGACCCTTATGGAAACCGGTGGTATGAAAGGGAGAAGAGAAGAAATGACCCGGGCTCAGGTTCATGAAATATTATGTAGCCAGTTTTGCCTTGAAAAAATTCATTCAGAATATGGAATGACCGAAATGTTGAGCCAGGCCTATTCTTTCGGTGATGGAATTTTCAACTGCCCTCCATGGATGAAAATTTTACTGCGCGAAGAAGACGATCCCTTTGCCATTCACCTAAACAATAATGACCGGCAAATCCGGGGGGCCATCAATTGTATAGATCTTGCTAATATCTACTCCTGCTCTTTCATCGCAACAGAAGATGCAGGCAAACTCTATCCTGATGGTAGTTTTGAACTTTTAGGCAGACTGGATAACACGGATATTAGGGGTTGTAGTTTGTTGGCGCTTTAAAAATTTTGATTGCCTCAAAATAGAGGATTGCTTAAGCAGTATCGAATTGTACATGAAAGAATTTTAAAAAATGGACCCTTTTTTTATCCGATTAATAGAACCAGCTGATAATGCTGCTTTGGCAATTATAATTAGGAATGCCCTAACTGAATTTGGAGCCGATAAACCTGGCACAGTTTATTTTGATGATAGTACGGATTATTTGTACGAATTATTTCAACAACAAAAGGGAATCTACCATGTAGCAGTTCTAAATAACACTATTGTTGGAGGGGGTGGCATTAATCCTACAACCGGTTTAGCTGCAGACACCTGCGAATTGGTAAAATTGTATTTGGCCCCTTCTGCGAGGGGGAAGGGAATTGGAAAAGCAGTAATAGAGCAATGCCTTATTGCAGCAAAAAAGGCTGGGTACAAAAAAGTATATTTGGAAACAATGCCCGAATTGATTTCGGCCATTCCGTTGTATGAACAATTTGGATTTACTTACTTAACCGGTCCACTCGGAAACACTGGCCATACTGGCTGTGATATCTGGATGATCAAATTATTATAGCAATTTATCTAGCAGTAAAAAAATGCTGGCGAAAAAAATATAGATTTACTAAATATAAAAGGAGTCTTACTGATTAGCCTATCAGTTTTATATGGCAACCTGCACTTCGTACACTGGACTAAAAAGATACATTTTACCGGTTGCCAATTCTACACATTTAAAACGCTTTCGAACTTTTTCGGCTTTCTTAAATTCCCTACCTCCTTTTATTGTAAAAACAGCCCCTACCGGTAAGGTTTCAATTAAAAGCATCCCTTCCACTTTTTTATCATACTGACGCAAAACCCTTAACAGGTAAGCATCCGAACAACTGCTGGCAGCAGGATTTTGCAGCGTTTTATACAACGCTTTTTGAATATCCAACGGAAATATTTTTTTTAATAAAAAAAGGGCCAACACTTTACTAAATTCATTCTTCCACTCTTGCCCATGGGCTGATACCCGGTGACCGAAACGCTCATAAGTAAACAGATGGGCCAATTCATGAAGAAGGGTAATTAAAAAAGAATATTGATTGAGATTGCCATTAATGCTAATCCGATGGTTTTGGTCGGCTTGCGAATTTCTATAGTCGCCTAAAATCGATTTTCGTTCACGCGTTATAGTTAGTTGAACTTTATACAGAAGCAGGTATTGGGAAACCTCCTCGAAACTACCTTCAGGCAGGTACTGCTGCAATTGGTGTAAAGGGGCTTCCTGCTTAGCCATTTTTTTGCCTATTCAATTTGGTGATTACTGCTACTTCTACTCCAAGATAGATGAGATATAAAAACATAGCCAAAAATACAGAGACCTTACTAACACTATTGCCCGCAATCAACCTATAAACAATAACAGCTGTGATAGTCACAAACATTTTAATTAGCATACCCCCCATTACGCTTCTGATAAAAACGTTGGGATTGCTTTTTCCCAATGCCTTTCGTTGCATAAAAAAAGCTACTAAACTTAATAAAAAGAAAATGTCATTGGCAAAGAACAACACATAGAAATCAATCCCCCATTTTACTTCAATTGCTCTTGCTGCATACAATGTTAAATTAGTAAGGACAAATACTATCAGCAGCGGTAAAATGATTTTATTTTGTGGACTCATGTACCCGCAAAGGTATTTTAAAGATTATTGATTCACCACATTACTCAATTCTTTATTTAATCCAACCACATTTGCACCGGTATGGCAACTTCCATTAAATCGGGCAGTTGGTTCTATTTGTAATTTTCCTGCAAAAATATCGCCCTGTACATCACATTTACCCATTAATTGAAGTAATTCCTGAATTTTTAGTTTTCCTTTTACCCTACCAAGTATATCTGCCTGAAGGCCATGGATATCCCCCTCAACAACCCCTTCAGCTCCTATAAAAACTTTTGCCTTTGCAAAAAGATTGCCACTAAGTTTACCGTCAATACGAATATCTCCTTCACTTTTAATATCCCCAGTAATTAGCGCTCCAGCACCAATAATAGTAGTACTCGCAGTTGAAATTTCTGTTGTTGACAAACTGAATTTTGATTTAAACATAGGAAATTATTTTAATGATAAATAGAAGAATAAGCAGATTTTATATATAATTATTCATTAATATTATCTACTTTCGGTAAATCGAGTTTATTGGTATCCAACACGGAAATTTTGCCATCCAACACCTTTTGTAAGTTATCAAAATACTGCTGCCTAAATTTAAGTACATTTTCGATAGAATCAGTTCGTATTTTTAGTTGACGAAATTCCCTTACCTGTCTGGCATCACCGTACCCTACCCCTGGAAGATAATATTTGATGGGGGTAAAAACGATTAAAGCCACCGTTAAAACAGTCAACATGACAAATAGGCTACTTAAAACAATATATACGCTAAGGCGACTTAACCTAAATTTGACTACTTCTTCGTAAGTATCCTCATTCATTACCACTAAACGGTAACGGTTTCTTAAACGTTTTAGTGTGCTGTTGGCATCTATTTTGCCCATAGTTTATTATTGGATGTTAAAAATAAGGAACCTAACGGCATTATCACTACTAATTCCCAAAAATATCCGATATTTAACCGCTTTATTTTAATCATTGATATACATGTTGAAAAGGATTTTTTTATCGGCCTTCCTATTTTCCGTTAGCTGCACGTTTTTGATTACAGTAACGGCCCAAGCACCCACTTGGACTATTGACCTATTAGGCAAAGAAAAAAAGCCAGCGCAATTTGAGGATATAAAATTGGGTTCCGAAAAAATGGCTGAAAAGAAATTTACGCCCTTTCGGCATTTTATTCAGAATAATTTTACCCATTACAATTATTACTATAATGCCAATAATAAAATAAAAACTGTTATTGAAAGAGCAAAAGCATCCCAAAAAGATGATTATACCAGTTTACTGAGTTTTTACCCCTATTCACTTGAAAATACATTAGGACAAAAAACTGAACTAGATTCCGTTTTATTAAAAACCACCGCAGGGATATTATTGCATGACCTACGAAATGATTGGATTGACAACATGTACTTACTGATGGGGAAGGCCTTTTATCTTAGAAAGGATTTTGACTCAGCGGCGGCTACCTTCCAATTTATCAACTACAATCTTTTTCCCCGAAAAAAAGACGAAGATAATGACAGAATTGTTGGCACAAGCGAAGCATCGAGCAATGGCACGCTGAGCATTGCAAACAATGAATCCGCTCCGATTTTTAAAAAATTAACCCGCCATACCCCCAGCAGAAACGATGCCTTGGTATGGATGGCTCGTACCTTAATTGATCAGGATGAACTAAGCGAATCTGCTGGCTTAATCAACACCCTACAATATGACCCAAACCTGCCTTTGCGACTTAGGGATGATCTAGATGAGGTAAATGCCTACTGGTTTTACAAGCAAAATATTTTTGACAGTGCAGCCACCCATCTTCAAAAGTCACTGAGCAATGCTGAATCTAAACAAGACAGGGCAAGGTCAGAATTTCTATTGGCCCAGCTCTATGAATTAACGAACCAATTCGATAAAGCTTCCCTATATTATTCAAAAGTATCTGCACACACCACTGCACCCTTAATGGATATTTATGCCCGGCTCAACAATGCCAAAATGCTGAAAGGCAGCAATCCGCATGAGCTCACCAACAGCATCAGCAAGCTCGTAAAGATGGCTAAAAAAGATAAATTTGAAACTTTTAAAGATATCCTTTTCTATTCTGCTGCTGAATTGTCGCTACAAAAAAAAGATACCCTTGTTGCAATCAGCTATTTCGCCAAAAGCTTTCAATTTAACCAATCCAATTTACCACTTAAAAACAAAGCCACTCTTCAATTGGCCGATATTGCCTACAACCAAAAGCAATATAAAAAAGCTTACGCATACTACGATAGCTTACAGCTGGGTGATACTTCCCTGGCAGATCGATTAGCTAATATCAAAACAAAAAAAAGTGCGCTAGTAAAAATAGTTGAGAAAATTATTATTGTAGAAAGAGAAGATAGTTTACAGGCTATTGCTGCCATGGCTCCATCAGACAGAGCAATGTTTGTAAAAAAAATCGTGAAACGTTTACGCAAGGAACAGGGCTTCAAAGAGGAGGCCGACATGGGAGGATCCATGATTGGCTTTGACAATCCATTGGACAATAAAAAAAATGAGCCCATAGATCTTTTTGCTGATGGTAACAAAGGGGAATGGTATTTTTATAACAGTTCGCTAAAATCAAAAGGATTAGCTGATTTTAAAAGAAAATGGGGAACACGAAAAAATACAGATAACTGGCGTAGAAAAAATGCAGTTGAAAATGCACCTATTATTTCCAGCCAAGCAGCAGCAAGTAGTGTTGCCCCAAATGACATTGACAAACCTGCAGATGCAAATTTAGCCACAGGCGGTACCAATAAAAACCTTCTAAATGACACCACCCAACAAAAAGACTTCAGTTTTGAAACTTTAATGGCAAATATCCCCCTGACAACTGAAAAAATGGATGCTAGCCATGCGTTACTTGCCCGTAGCTTATTTGATTTGGCACAACTATACCAGCAGGAACTGGAAGATTATGAACAAGCGGCTATTCATTATGAGCAATCACTTTTTAGATATCCAGATTCACTTTACAATGGTGAATTATACCTAGGGCTTTATTTTTGCTACTCCAAATTGGGAAACAATGATAAAGCGGCAAAATATAAACAACTGCTGAGCCAACATTTTGCTGGAAGCCATTCCGAAATACTACTCAACAACCCCGCGGCTTTTACGCCCAACGATAAAAATATTGATGGAACAAAAAGATATGCAGCCATTTACAACTTATTTTTAGAGGGAAAATTTGAACAAGCTTTGTCAGAAAAAGTAAAGGCAGATAGTACGTATGGGAATAATTTCTGGACCCCTCAACTACTTTATATTGAAGCCGTTTTTTATATCAAACAACGGCAGGATAGTGTTGCCATTGACATACTAAAAAAAATTGATCGTATATTCCCCGGCACTAAAATTGCTGAAAAAGCCACTCGAATGATAGAGGTTTTAAAAAGAAGACCCACCATTGAGGACTATCTTACTAAACTGGAAATCACTAAAGCCCCCAATGAGGCACTGGAGAAAAAAAATAGCGAGCTGGATGGAAAAAGAATCGATACAACTTTTTTACAATCACCTTTAAATAGCATGGCAGCAACGGTAAAGTCTGCTAAAGATAGTGCCGTCGTAAAAACAACTACTACTGCTACCACCTTTACCTTTACTGCGGATGCTCAGTATACTGTAATCATGCTACTAGACAAAGTGGATGGAACATACATAAGTGAGTCGAAGAATGCGCTCACCCGCTACCTTACTCAAAATTTCAACAATGAACCGATTGCATTAACAAAAGATGCCATAGACAAAGACCTTGCAATGCTGGTATTTTCAAATTTCACTAGCATTGACACTGCTTTTCAATTTTTAATAAAAATTAAAAAAGCAGCCCCCGTGGAATTATCGTGGTTGCCTGCCAATAAATATTCATTTTATCCAATTTCGGATAAAAACCTATTGGCATTAAAAACAAATAAAGATATTGCAGGGTATATCAGCTGGCTCAAAAAAAATTATCCCGGAAAATTGTAAGATGGCTCAGGTAGATGAAAATTCACAGGTCAATTTAAACTTCTGTCATCATAGAAAATAAAAAACAATAAAATGAAAGACTCAGTACGGATTTTATGGAAGGTGTTTTTCGGAGGCATATTATTAGTGATTTTACTATTTACCCTTGCCAATTTTGGAGCCTTTGGGAAAATGCCCTCACTAGAAGATCTCGAAAATCCGGAGGCAGACCTTGCAAGTGAGGTGTACTCAAGCGATGCAAAATTGATGGGGAAATATTATGCTGAAAACAGAAGCGAAATAAAATACAATCAAATTTCACCCAACATTATCCATGCGTTGGTAGCCACGGAAGATCAAAATTTTTATGACCATTCCGGCATTGATGCAAGGGCGGTAGCGAGGGCTATTATAAAATTAGGCACAGCTGGCGGAGGAAGTCCCATTACTCAACAACTTGCTAAAATGATGTTGGGTCAAGGAAAAGGGAATGTGATCACCAGAGGTGTACAAAAAATAAAGGAGTGGATTATCGCTGTGAAACTGGAAAGAAATTTCACCAAAGAAGAAATCATCACCCTCTATCTCAACAGGGCTCCCTGGGGAAATAATTATGGAATTAGGAATGCTGCAAAAACTTACTTTCAAAAAGAGCCCATTGAACTGAGCATAGAAGAAGCAGCCGTATTGGTGGGTATGCTAAAAGGATTCGGTTATGAACCAATCCGACATCCTATTGCTGCCCTCAATAGGAGAAATACAGTAATAGAGAGAATGGTAGACTGCAAACAACAATATTTGTCTGCTGCGGATGCTAATAAGCTAAAAGCAAAACCACTCATCACCAATTACAAAAAGTCCGATGACAATGTTGGAATAGCACCTTATTTCCGATCTGCATTATCCGAAAAAATGAAAGACTGGTGTAAAACACACAAAAACCCCGCCACCGGAGAATTCTACGACCTGTACAGAGGTGGCTTAAAATTTTATACCACCATCGACTCTAGAATGCAGCAATATGCAGAAGAATCGGTAGTACAGCAAATGCCTGTGATTCAAAAAAAACTAGACAACCTGTTGAAAAATAATGGCGACAGAATGTGGAAAGTTCGGGAAAATGTGATTGAAAAT
>CANJDY010000129.1 GCA_947472635.1 Chitinophagaceae bacterium | reverse complement strand
GGTGATACCGGACCCTGTGGACCCTGTACTGAAATTCATGTAGACTGTAGGCCTGCTGAAGAAAGAAAACAAATTGAAGGAAGTACACTAGTTAACAATGACCACCCGCAGGTAATTGAGATTTGGAACAATGTATTTATCCAGTTCAACCGTAAAAAAGACGGAAGTTTGGAACCCTTGCCAGCCCAGCATGTTGATACCGGAATGGGGTTTGAACGCCTAGTAAGGGTATTGCAGGGTAAAACCAGCAACTACGACACTGATATTTTTAGTGGCACTATCCAAGCCATTGAAAAAATAACGGGTAAAGTATATGACCCCGCCCTAACTCCCGCCGACTCCGCTAAAGCCGCTTCCGGCATTACTGCTATTGGTGGTGGCTGGGAAGGAGCAGTTGCATTTCGTGTACTCGCCGATCATATCAGAGCCATCAGTTTTGCTATTGCCGACGGCCAGCTTCCCTCTAATACAGGAGCCGGCTATGTAATTAGAAGAATCTTAAGAAGAGCCGTTCGGTACTACTACTCTTATTTAGACTACAAACAACCCTTATTATTTCAACTACTTCCCTTATTGGCAAAACAATTTGAAATGGTTTTTCCGGAGCTGATACAGCAATTGGATTTTGTGAGCAAAGTAGTGAAGGAAGAAGAAGAGGCCTTCTTAAGGACACTTGACAAGGGTTTAAAAAGAATGGATGAAACCATCCATCAATCACAATCAACTAAGGTTATTGACGGGGCTATCGCCTTTGAACTATATGATACCTTTGGTTTTCCACTTGACCTAACGATGCTTATCGCTACTGAAAATAATTTAAAGGTAGACGAGGCTGGTTTTCAAAAAGAAATGCAGCAACAAAAAAATCGCAGTCGTTCTGCAGCCGTACTCGACACTGAAGATTGGGTTACCTTGGTTGATAAGGTAGCCAACCAATTTACAGGTTACGACTCATTGGAAACCGAAACTTCGGTGATTAAGTACCGTAAAGTATCCTCCAAGTCGAAAGAATTTTATCAGCTAATCCTTGCTGCCACTCCATTTTACGCAGAAAGCGGCGGGCAGGTAGGCGATACCGGTACACTTTATTTTGGGCAGGAAACGATTGAGGTTACCAATACAAAAAAAGAGAATGACCTCATTATTCATTTTACCGATCAGTTGCCGATTGCAATTGATGGCCCGGTAGTAGCGAAAGTAAATGCAGCAAGAAGGCAGGAGATTTCTGTTCACCACAGTGTAACCCATTTAATGCATGCTGCTTTACGCAATGTATTGGGCAAGCATGTGGCTCAAAAGGGTAGCCTTGTTAATGAAGAACAACTTCGCTTCGATTTCTCTCATTTTAGTAAAGTAACAGAAGAGGAAGTTGCTGCAGTAGAAAAATTGGTCAATGAGAAAATTAGAGAAAATATACCGGTGGTAATACGATCTATGCACAAAGATGAGGCAATAGCCTTAGGTGCAATGGCTTTGTTTGGCGAAAAATATGGCGATACTGTCAGAGTGGTAATCATGGATCCACAGTACTCGTTGGAATTGTGTGGCGGCACCCATGTGGGGTTTACCGGGGAACTGGGAATTTTTAAAATTAAACACGAGGCAGCAGTAGCAGCGGGTGTTCGTAGAATTGAAGCAGTGTGTGGATCTGCCGCAGAACAATACATCCACCAAACATTTTCAGAATTAAGTGCCATCCGAACTTCGTTGAAAAACCCCGTCAACATTCAAAAATATATCGAAAATATATCTTCTGAAAATAGTGCCCTTACCAAAAAAATTGAAGGGCTCGAAGCAAGGCAATTGGTTGGTATACGCAATGAACTATTGCAAAAAGACGAGATCATCGATAAGGTAACTTTTGTAGGTGAAATTATAGAAGTAACTAGTGCCGATGCATTAAAAAAACTATGTGTGGATTGTAAAAATCATCTACACGACCATGTAATCGTTCTTTGTGCCAACATTGACGGAAAAGCATTTGTGGCATTGGGAATTTCAGAAACAGTAGTTGCAGCAAAAAAATTGGATGCTGCTAAAATTATCCGTGAACAGGTGGCGGGGTTAATTCAAGGGGGTGGGGGCGGTCAGGCTACCATCGCTACTGCTGGAGGACAGAATATTGGCAATCTAAAGGAAGTAATAGAAACCATTAAATCTTTGCTTTAATTTAAGATTGCTCTTTAACTGTTTCCGGTGAGTCACCGGGTGGGGTGAGTCACCGGGTGGGGTGAGTCACCGGGTGGGGTGAGTCACCGGGTGGGGTGAGTCACCGCTAACTTCCTTACCTTTGCGCTGCAATGAAAAATGATAGATACGAAGTAGTAATTGGCCTGGAAGTGCATGCCCAACTGCAAACCAATAGTAAACTTTTTTGTGGTGATAGCGCCTCCTTTGGTGCTGCACCAAACACCCATATTAGCCCTATAACTTTAGCCCATCCCGGTACTTTACCTAGGATGAATAAAAAAGCCATTGAATTTGCTATTAAATTAGGCTTGGCACTGCAATGCGAAATTGAACAGGAAAATTATTTTGCCCGCAAAAATTATTTTTACCCCGATCTCCCTAAAGGTTACCAAATAAGTCAGCATACCACTCCAATCTGCAAAAATGGTTTTGTAAAAATCAATGTCAACAACGAAGTTCGCAATATCCAACTCAACCGAATCCATATTGAAGAAGATGCTGGAAAAAGCTTGCATGATGTAGACGAAAACTATACCGCCATCGACCTTAACCGTGCAGGCGTTCCCTTACTCGAAATTGTGAGCGAACCCGATCTGCATAGTAGCGAAGAGGCATTTGCTTACATCACTGAATTAAGACGGCTAGTACGCTGGCTAGATATTTGCGATGGAAATATGGAAGAAGGAAGTATGCGCTGTGATGCTAATATTTCCATTCGGCTGAAAGGTGAAAAAAAATTAGGAACCAGAGTAGAAGTTAAAAATCTGAACAGTATCCGCAATGTAAAAAAAGCCATTGATCTGGAAGTAGACCGACTCATCGATATCGTGGAAAGCGGCGCCTCAGTGGTGCAGGAAACAAGAAGTTTTGATGCCGACAACAACACCAGTTTTTCATTGCGTAGCAAAGAGGATGCAGATGATTACCGCTATTTTGCCGATCCGGATCTTACTCCTTTTCATATTACGGATGAGTTTTTACAAGCGGTTAAAGATTCACTACCCGCTCTGCCAGACGCGCTGGAACTGAAGTATAGGGAGGTGTTTCAGCTTCCCCTTTATGATGCACAGGTGATTTGCAGTGACAAGTCACTGGTGAATTATTTTGAAAACATTATTCAGCATAGTTCCAACTACAAAGCGGCAGTCAACTGGTTGATGGGGCCCATTAAATCATACCTCAATGACCATGCAATTGAACTGGATGCTTTTCCGCTTAGTCCAGAAAAAATTGCTGCATTGATACAATTGGTAGAGGAAGGGAAAGTGAATTTTAGCATCGCTTCCACTAAAATTTTATCTGCCCTCATTCAGGATCCGAAAAACAATCCATTGCAGGTAGCCACAGAACTTAATCTTTTGCAGGAAAGTAACAGCGATTCTGTTGCCAGCTGGGTCGATGAAGTGATGAACAAAATGCCTGATAAAGTAAAAGAATATCGAAGTGGAAAAAAAGGCCTGATTGGACTCTTTGCTGGGGAAGTGAAAAAATTGAGCAAGGGTAAAGCAGATATGAATGTGGTCAATAAATTATTAGCCGAAAAATTAAATTAAAAATTTCAAATGAAAAAAAATCTGACCCTACTTACAAGTATTGTGATTTTATTCTCTTGTAGTCCCTCTATCCAAAAAGGCCAGTTTACTGTTTCAGGAGAGCTGAAAAATGCGCCTGACCAGCAAGTTTATCTGGAGGAGCTATATTTTAGCCAAAAGGATCCGGCTGTGCTTGACACGGCCGAAATTAAAAATGGCAAATTTTCATTGACCGCATTGGCCACGGAAGAAGGCCTTTATCGGATCAGACTGGAAAAAAGTCAGGCAGCCTTTATTTTTATCAATGACCAGCCTGCCATTCCATTTGCAGCAGATTTCAATACCCTTTCTTTAGACAACGCCAGGTTTAACAGTCCTGCCAATTATTTACTCAGAACTTTTATGGTTGATATTGAAAAGCAAAGAAAAGGTTTGGAAGAAAATTCTGCACTGCTGCAACAGTATGCTAATCCTTTACCGTCAGACAGTACTTATCGGGTAATGCAAAAAGATTTTGCAGAAAAACAAAGCAACTTTCAACGATATATTCTTCGCTATTTAGATACCACTAGTAATGCCGTAATGGCATTATTCAGTTTGGGGTATACCAGAGATATTGAGCCGGAAAAAATAGAAAAAACGGTGGGGGGACTGATGAAACGTTTTCCAACCAACCAGTCCATTGCTTCCGTCGTAGCACAATACAATCAAATGATTGCGCAAAGTAAATCCAAGCCGCATGAGGGTGGAATGGCCCCTGAAATTACCATGGCCGATACCAGCGGCAAGCCTTTTTCCTTAAGTATGCTGAGGGGGAAATATGTATTGGTTGATTTTTGGGCAAGTTGGTGTGGCCCTTGCAGAGGCGAAAATCCAAATGTGGTGAAGGCCTATAACCAATTTAAAGATAAAAACTTTACTGTACTTGGTGTGTCGCTAGATAAAGACAAAGCAGAGTGGATAAAAGCTATTGGAGAAGACAAACTTGACTGGTATCATATCAGCGATTTAAAATACTGGAACAGTGCTGCCGTTGCCTTGTATGGCTTTGATGGCATTCCCTACAATGTATTGGTAGATCCACAGGGCAAAATTATTGGAACCAATTTAAGGGGGAGTGATTTGGAAATTAAACTAGGGGAGATGATTAAGTAATTTGGGGGAAATTTTTGCTTACTCAGCTCTCTATTCTATACCTAAAAAAAATTGCTGCCATAACGATGGGACTTAAAATAATCCATCCCCATTCCTATTTTCGGAAAATGTCTGCAATTTATTGTAACCTCTTTTCGGTTACACTTTAGCAACAATTATTGCAGCAGTTCAAAATGATCAACATCATTCCATGATGCTTTCACACACTCATAGACTACAACTCCCTAGTAATTAAAACTCCTAATCACAAAAAAAAGCAACCCTATTGCTAGGATTGCTTTTTACAATTATTATTAATTTATACAAAATCAACAAAGGCTGACTAAGTAATTATTACCTTTTCAACTTGGTTACTTGATTAGCATAATAGTTTGCTCCAGTAGCCTTGAAGTAAAGTGTATAGTTTAAAGTAAATGTCTGGTCGCAGGAAGAAAAAGCTCCAGTGGTAGCAGAGTTCTTAATCCAAAGTCCATCCCCGGCAACATAAACCTGGTCAGGAATGGTTACTTTAAAGTTAGCAGGATCAGTCCAATCCAAATTTATTGTAGTTGTAGTTACAACACCATAGTCCCAAAGATTAGTCACTTGCACAGAGCCTGTAGTAGCGCCAGTTGATACAGCAGATCCAGCTTTAACAGTCATTGGATAGGCATAATAATCAGTGGCAGTATAGTTGCCATATAAATCTGCTAGAGATACATCGCAATACTTTCTCAGTATCAACCTGTAAACTCCTTTGTAAGAACTTGCAGGCACATCACCACCTGAAATGGTAATCTTAACAGTATCTTTTCTAGTGGAAAGTGGATATCCTGAAAACAAACCGGATATAGTCAACTGGTCAACTGCAGTTCCTGCTTTAATTACCAAAGAAGTAGGTGCATTGAATTGGGTACCCACCACTGCAGCAGTACTAGAATAGGTAAATTGAATATTCCTATCAACCTTCGATACATTGGTAATTCCTATTGGCAATACATAGGGCGTATTGGTACTTTTAATATAATAGGTTCCGATGGAATCGGCAGCAGCAATCGTATTAAATTTTACATAAGCCGGTGCTGTCACATCCATGTCTAAAACCACGTTGTTTTTCTTACAGGATACAATAAACAAAAGGCTTATTCCTGCTATCGCCGTGTAGGCATATTTAAAAAAATTATTCATACTTCAATTATTTATTAGTTAGCTATCTTGTTTTATAGATTTTGGTCTGCAGGGGTCATATTGGCATTGTTATCCAATTCCCTTTGCGGTATCCTCATCAAGAATCTTGGATCTGCAGCTGAAGTGGTATACACAGCAGGGTCAAAACTTGGAGCACCGTGGTTACCGGCACCAGTTGGACGAGCCAATCCTTGATTCAAACGTTTGATATCCATTAAAGAGAAACCTTCACCCCACAACTCAATCCTTCTTTGTAATAAAATTTCTGTTACTAAACCAGCTCCGCTAAAAGCCGCTGCGCTATAGGCGGGGTTTCTAGTGACAACTAATGCTTCCAAAGCTGTTCTAGCCAATGCATCTTTTGCCTGCCTTGCCTGAGCCTCTGCTTCTATCAGATACATTTCGGCTGCACGCATATACAGATAATCTGCTGCCCAGCTGCCCGCAGTAGGTACCTGGTGTTTTAATTGATTGTAATCTACATTAGGTGTAACGCCTGTACCAGGTGTTTTGAAAACTGTTTTTCTAACATCTCCTGAAGGAATCTGGTCGTACAAAGCTTTGGTTATTTTTTTCTGTCCTCCCAAGGCTGCATAACCACCGGTACGAATATCCATATGAGAGAAAAACGAAGCATAGATAGTTGCCTGGTCTGTAGGAATAATTGAACCCCACATCCACTCGGGATTGGCAATGGAAGAGAAGGCGCTTAATGATGGATAAACTGAGCTACTCATCAATGTGTAACCGGTACGAGCCTTCGCCGCATAAGTGGCGGCTGTAGCCCAGTCTTCCTGAACCAATGCCACCCGGGCCCTAAATCCCTGAACAACCGATACATCTATATTCGCTTTGCTTGTACGGGTTTTTCCGGTCAACAAGGTTTCAGCCTGGGTAAGGTCTGCTATAATTTGTGTATATACCTGCTGTACGGTACCTCTTCCCTTGCCATCTGTAGATACAGTGGTATAAATAGGTACACCTGGCTTGGTTTCATTTCCCTTGTAGGTTTGCTGGTCATAATTGATCAGGTAATAATATGCATAGGCGCGTAGTCCAAGGCACTGGCCCTTTACCATCTCTTTTTGAGCAATGGTAGCATCTTTTACCCCATCGATATTAGCCAGAACATTATTTACTTGCTTGATTACATCATAATAGAAATACCAAGCATTGTCTGATTGTGAACCATTGGTAGCTAGACCCCATGAAGTTAACGAATAAGTAGTATTGAACCAGGAGTATCCAGTAGAATGAACTACCATGTCATTTCCCATCAAGTCATTCTGAAGGTCATATGATTTCTGCCCAAAATTATCATGGCCTGTACTAGCGCCAATTCCAAATGCAAATTGTTCTTTCACCACACCATCAAGCGATGCATACACGGTGGAGATCTGGCTAAAAATAGCTGCTTGGGTTACTCCATTACTTGGTATTGTTTCCAGGTAATCTTTCTTACAACCCACCACAAGAAGCAGCAGAAAAGGGATTATATAAATTATTATTTTTTTCATGATTTAACTATTTATGATTTTATTGTAAAGTAACATTAAATCCAAAATTAACGGTGCGAAACGGAGTGTAAGAAGCATCTGATGTTCCATTAAATTCGCGCTGAGGGTCCAACCCTTTTTGAACTGTATACAACCAGGCATTGTCTACATTGGTAAACAATTGCATCCCTCCAATATG
>CANJDY010000128.1 GCA_947472635.1 Chitinophagaceae bacterium | reverse complement strand
TACCTAGATACATATCCTTCAATTCTGCATCACATACTTTACGCATCGCCTTGAAATTACCAAGGGCGGCTTCGCCCCTGTTAGTATACTCAATAGTACGGATACCCGCACTATAAAGAGCCTTCATTAATTCTATACTAACCTGTTCATCTTTATTAAAAAAGAGTGGTAAGATTCCTTGGTGGGGAATCAATGACAATAAGGTTTGTTTTTTCATGGTGTAACATTCTTTGATTAATCAACAATATTATTTTTAATTAACCACAACCGATAAATTATTTACGTAAACGATTGCGTAAATAGTCAGTGAAATTAATCCTTTATCCTTGTTGCTTTGCCAATTAATAAAGAACTTTGAGAATTAATATTGTTTCAATTGCAAGAAACGTCATTACATATATTTAAAATATCAATATCATGTCTAAAAAAGTAGTTACCCTTGGAGAAATTATGTTGCGTTTATCTACTCCAGATTTTAAACGTTTTGTGCAGTCAGATTCCTTTGACATCACTTATGGAGGTGGAGAAGCCAATGTGGCAGCGGCTTTGTGTAATTATGGGCTAAACGGAACCTTTGTAACCAAAGTGCCCAACAATCCAATTGGACAGTCTGCCATCAACCATTTGCGTCGCTACGGTGTGGATACACAATATATAGCAAGAGGGGGTGAACGATTAGGAATTTATTTTTTAGAGACTGGTGCCTCCATGAGAGCATCGCAGGTAGTTTATGATCGAGCGGGGGCTTCCATTGCTGATGTAGAGGCTAGTGAATTCGACTTTGATAAAATATTTGAAGGGGCCGATTGGTTTCATACCACCGGTATTACTCCTGCGCTCAGCGATAAAGCGGCGGCTCTTACCGAAGCTGCGCTTAAAGCTGCAAAGGCAAGAGGCATTACTACCAGCATCGACCTCAATTTTCGCAAAAAATTATGGAGCAAAGAAAAGGCGCGCGAAGTAATGAGCCGACTTTGCCAACATGTAGATGTTTGCATTGGAAACGAAGAAGATGCCGACACTACACTTGGATTTAAGGCGAAGGATACCGATGTTACCAAAGGAGAACTAAACCTAGATGGTTTTAAAGATGTATTCAAACAAATGAAAGATAAGTTCGGGTTCAAGTTTATCGCCTCCTCTTTGCGTGAAAGCCATAGTGCTAGCGACAATGGTTGGAGTGCACTGGTATATGATGGTACCGATTTTCACCATACCAAACAATACAATGTAAGAATTGTGGATCGTGTAGGCAGTGGCGATAGTTTTGCCAGTGGACTGATTTATGGCCTCGTAACTGGCATGAGTATGCAAGATGCTGCTGAATTTGGTGTAGCGGCTTCCGCATTAAAGCATACTATCCCAGGTGACTTGAACCATGCTACCTTGAGCGAAGTAAAGGAACTGGTAAAAGGAGATGGTAGTGGCAGGGTGCAGCGGTAATTTTTTTGAACTATAGGGGTCAGCGGTTTAGGAGTTTAGAGGTTTAGGGGATTAGGGGTTTAGAGGTTTAGGGGTTTAGAGGTTTAGGGAGATGACTGCTTCCACTACTGGCTCTTTTTTGAAAGTACATTTACAAATTCATTATTAAAATACCAGCACTCATGATTATAGACAGCTTAGAAAACGCAGCTAAATACACTAGTATTCATCCTTTATTTGCCAAGGCATTTGAATACATTGCCAGTGTAGACCTAGCAAATATTGAAATTGGTAAATACGAAATAAGTGAAGGCTTAAAAGCTATTTTTTCGGATAAAAAAGGAATGGCTGCAGCAGAATCGATCGCCAAATTTGAATGCCACAATAAAAATATTGATATTCAACTTTGTATCAGCGGTAATGAAACAATTGGCTGGAAGCCCCGCCAAAGTTGCATAAAAACTAAGGGTGAGTACAACCCCGAAAAAGATGTATGTTTTTATGATGACGAACCTGATATGTATTTTCAACTGACAGCTGGCCAATTCGCCATTTTTTTTCCAGAAGATGTACATGCTCCCATGATTGCAGTAAACGATCATTCCATAAGAAAACTAGTAATGAAAATACGTATCTAATAACGATGATACTTTCCATTAACGCTATAAAAAAAGTGCAGCATAATAAATGCTGCACTTTTTTTATGCTGTTGAAGAGAGTTACCACCCGAAATATCCTTTCGCATTATTATAACAAATATCTTGAATTACTTTCCCTGTCCATGCCATATCGTTGGGCAGCTCCCCCTTTTCTATTTCTTCCCCCAATAAATTACACAGAATTCTCCTAAAATATTCATGCCGAGGATAACTCATGAAACTGCGACTATCTGTAAGCATCCCCACAAATCTAGTAAGCAACCCCATATTACTCAAAGCATTGATCTGTTGTATCATGCCATCCTTTTGGTCCATAAACCACCAGGATGAGCCAAATTGAATTTTACCGGCAACACTTCCATCATTAAAATTACCAATCATAGTCGCCATCAATTCATTGTCGGCTGGATTCAGATTGTACAAAATTGTTTTTGCCAATTGATTGGTACTATCTAGACGATCTAAAAATTTAGACAACTGCTTAGCTTGTGAAAAATCGCCGATAGAATCCCAGCCAGTATCCGCACCCAAGGTTTTTAACATCCTTGCATTGTTGTTTCTTAATGCTCCTAAATGATACTGTTGTACCCAATTTTTTTCATGATCCCATTCGGCAAATTTTACCAACATGGCTGACTTGAATTTGATATTTTCTGGCTGTGAAATAATTTCACCTGCTGTCAATTTCCGAAAAATATTTTTAATTTCTGACTCTTGGTAATCTACTGCATATAACTGTTCCAAACCATGGTCACTTACACAACAGCCATTTTCTGCAAAAAAATCATGCCGACTTTTGAGTGCTTGCAAGTAATCATCCCAGTTGGCAATTAAAATATTGGAAACCTCCTGTAATTTATTGACATAGGCATTGAAGCTGGCTACATCATCTACGTTCATAGCCTTATCTGGACGAAATGCAGGCAATACTTTAATCTCAAAACCATCTGCCTTTATTTTTTGGTGGTGTTCCAATGAATCGGTTGGATCATCGGTAGTACAAAGTACTTTCACATTCATTTTACGTAACAAATTCCTAACCGAATACTCCGGTGTTTTCAATTTGGCGGAACAAAGGTCATAAATTTCTCTAGCCGTTTCAGGAGAAAGAATTTTATCGACATCGAAATATCGCTGCAATTCCAGGTGTGTCCAATGATACAAAGGATTGCGCAAAGTATAAGGTACTGTAGCAGCCCACTGCTCAAATTTTTCATAATCCGTCGCATCACCAGTACAATACTTTTCATCAATCCCATTGCTTCGCATGGCGCGCCATTTATAATGATCGCCGTATAACCAAACTTGGGTAAGATTTTCAAAATTGATATCATTGGCTATCTGTTCAGGAATCAGATGATTGTGGTAATCAATGATAGGCATTTCCTTTGCAAAACCGTGATACAGTTGCCTCGCCGTTTCACTTTGTAATAAGAAATTCTCGTCTAAAAATTTTTTCATACTCTTTTTATACTTTGGATCTGAAATTTACACTCAGGCAAAGATATTACTATTAAAGAAAACCAAGCTGTTAACTATTATGAATAAGTTTTTTAAAAAAGGTAATTTACAGACTAACTCCCCTTTTCCATGGAATAAAATCATCTTGGTTCAATAATACTGCTTTTGGTATTACTTCTCCACTGGCTGCTTTAATACAGTACTCCAGTATATCTTCGCCCATTTGCTCAATTGTTTTTTCACCTTCAATTACTGGACCAGTATCGATATCAATGATATCGTTCATACGTTTGGTTAAGTTAGTATTGGTTGATACTTTAATAGTTGGGCAAACCGGATTGCCCGTAGGGGTACCCAGGCCGGTAGTAAATAATATTAAGGTAGCACCGCTTGCCGCCTTTCCTGTGGTGGCTTCCACATCATTGCCTGGGGTACATACCAACGTTAAGCCAGGCTTAGTGGCCGGTTCGGTATAATCCAATACATCTACTACAGGAGATGTACCACCTTTTTTTGCAGCACCGGTACTTTTAATTGCGTCGGTAATCAAACCATCTTTAATGTTTCCAGGAGAGGGATTCATATGAAAACCAGAACCTACTTTTAAAGCAGATTCACTATACGCTTGCATTAAATGAATGAACTTTTCCGCATTGGCTTCATCGTTGGTTCGGTCTAGTAAATTTTGCTCAGCCCCACATAATTCAGGGAATTCTGCCAATAAAATTTTGCCACCCAATGCTACCACCAAATCGCTGGTATAGCCTACCGCTGGATTAGCAGAAATGCCACTAAACCCATCACTACCACCGCATTTCACCCCAATACACAATTTATCTAGTGGAGCAGGTTTTCGCTCAATTTTATTAATTTCTATCAACCCTTCAAAAGTCTTTTTGATGGCATCTGCAATAAGTTGCTCTTCGCTCTGTGATTGTTGTTGTTCAAAAACATACAATGGTTTATCAAAATCTGGATGCAGTATTTTTACATCTTTCGTAAAATCAGCCACTTGCAAATTCTGACAGCCTAGGCTTAAAAGCGTTACACCAGCTACATTGGGATGATTGGCATAGGCTGCCAACAACTTACTCAAAATTGCAGCATCCTGTCGAGTTCCGCCACATCCACCCTGGTGATTTAAAAATTTAATTCCGTCTACATTTTTAAACAGCCTTTCAGAAGCGGGAGTTGCAATGGTATCAAAATAATTTACTTTATCAATCACTTCTCCCTTCTTAAAAGACTCAATTAGCTGGTGGGTATATTGCTTGTATTTATCAGTTACTGCATACCCTAATTCATTATGCAAAGCTTCCCTGATTACATCCATATTTCTGTTTTCACAAAAAACGGTGGGGATAAACAACCAGTAATTGGCCGTACCCACCGTTCCATTACTTCGGTGATAACCATTGAAAGTTCTGCCTTTAAATTTAGATATATCCGGGGCTACCCACTGATAAGTTGATTTTTTCCAAGCATAGGGCTCTACTGCATGTTTCACATTGTCAGTCGACATCCATCCCCCCTTTGGAATAAAAGTTTGTGCTGTACCCACCAACACCCCATACATAATAACCTTATCACCGGCATTCATATCATGTATAAAAAACTTATGCTTGGCATTGATATCCTCTACCAATTGATACGTTTCATTTTCGTACACAATACTAGCTCCTTTTAACAAGTTGGTTAATGCCACCAGTACATTATCATCTTTATGAATTTTTAAAACCTGCTGTTTCATTTTTAAAATTTAACCTTCATGAATAGTCTCTTTGTTAATCACAGCTAATATCCCCTGCTGCATTATTTGTTCTAAGTTAGCGGTGACGCTAGTGGTAAATCCGGGAATACTTGTCAGGTCAGTATCCCATAAACTGGTGTCACTTAAAACCGTTTCTACCAGAATAGAGGGTGATAAATTTTGCCAATGGTTAAAAAAGTACCCGGCCATTTCATCCTTTATTGGATAGAGCTGACCCTTGTACTCACCCCAATAAATATTACCCTCCTTTTTTACTCCCTTCATGAATAATAACCAAGCCGCAAATCCTATGGAAATATTTTTTGGAACGGCAGCATAGCATTCATTATAGCGATGTAAAACTTGCACTACCCTCATTTTTATCTTGGAAGTGTAATTCAGGCTTATGCTGATCCATTGATGATCAATACTGGGATTGCTATACCGATCAATCACTTTTTCGGCAAATATTGACGACTCGGTTTCGGCAATCGGATAAGGAATGGCCCGACCAATTTCAGTAAGCATCAATTCTCTTATAAAAGCAGCTAGTACTGCATCATTCATAGCTTGCTTAACGGTAGAAAAGCCCGCTAAAAATGCCACCCCGCAACTGAGTGTATGCGTACCATTTAGTAACCTTAATTTCAGTTCCTTAAAAATGGTAATATTATCAGTAATGACAATCCCTGCATCTGCTGACGCAAAAGACAATATATCTTTAACGTGTTGCCCCCCCTCAATGGCCCAAAGACTATACACCTCACTCATGGTAATCAAGTCATCTTGGTAACCCAACTGTGCTTCTAACAATTGTTTTTTGTCAGCCGATGGTTTACCGGGAACAATTCTATCTACCAATGAATTACAAAAATGATTGTGTTGTTCCAACCAATCTATAAAATTTCCATCCAACCCGTTTAGATGAGCCAATTCGAATACAATCGATTCTAATTTTTTTCCATTATCAGAAATCAATTCTGTTGGAACAATCACCATACCACATTGAGCACTCCCGTCAAAAGCTTTATACCGCTCATATAGAAACGCCAATAGTTTACCTGGAAAGGAGATAGGTGGATGGTGGAATATATCTTCCTTTACCAACTCAATGCCTACCTCGGTAGTATTGGATATGATAATAGTCAACTCTGGATTATGGGCACATTTCAACACCAGCTCCCATTGGGTAGCAGCTGACAATACGCGACTAATGGAAGAAGAAATTACATTTTCTTCAACGGGTTGCCCATTAACTAGGCCACGCATACATAAAGTATACAATCCATCCTGTTTGTCAAATGCTGCTGCATCGCCGCCATCTGTTGATTTAACCACCACTATTCTTCCATTGAATAATCCCTTTCTATTTGCCTTGTCAATAAAATAATCGGGTAGGCCACGAAGTAAAACGCCGGTACCAAATTGCAATACTTTTTCCGGCAATGCGAACAGACTTTCATCAGAAACAGATACATTGCTCGTATCAATGTTTTTCAGATTGAATTTAGAAAGTAACATGAAATTTTAATTAATTATTTTTTTAGTAAAAGTGTTATTAAATATATAAGCGTACTCTTTTCAAGTTATCATTTATTCCACTTGGCTTTCCAAGCTGGATAGTCTACTAACAATAGTTTTGAAGGCCATTCACCATACCATGCATACCCTGTTCTTCTTTCATATTCCACTTCTGCAATTGTCTTTTTTGGAACACCATCTCTACCGCAAAAAAATGGCTCGTTGGTATTGAGATTATAAAATCTTGCCCAAATAGTGGAGGAGCTGTCAGCCAAGAAGAATTTATCTTTTCCTTTTGGGGTGTTCGGTGCATCGGCCCAGGCAAATTTAAACCCCTTGATTTTGACTTTATCAAGCCACGCTATACTTTCACTTATTGCATTGGAGATTTCAAGCGTAGGATGGTCAATCGTCATTAAAAACTGGATAATTCCAATGGATTCACTCCCGCTGATGGAGGGCAGTTCGTAAGCTCTTGCTTTGGCAGGCTGCAGTGTTTGGGCATCGTACTGTGCACACCAAGCCGACAGATTGCCATTTTGTTTTATCTGGGTTTTTAAAATACAATCAATACCTCTTTTGATAGCATCTTTACTTTGCACTATATACGATGTATTGACAACATCCAAATCATTTCTTTTATTTACTAGGTCGTCCAGCAGTTTTAACACATTGACCATCGCATTGTCATTGAAGGTTATTTCACTTCGGTAACTACTAAAATCGGGGAAAAACTGAGGCCATCCCCCATTTTTATACTGTGCTTTTAACAAGTATTGAATGCCTTTTTCAGCTGCCTCAAGGTATCTTTTGTCAGTCGATTTTTTGTACGCTTTCAGAAGGTAACGAATCTCCTTGTTAGTGGCTTCATTATCAATGGTTGCATCTATCCCTTCCTCATACCCGCTTCGCAAGAAATCCAATTCATCCTTCGATAAAATTTTCCTGTAATTTACATTTTGCT
>CANJDY010000127.1 GCA_947472635.1 Chitinophagaceae bacterium | reverse complement strand
TGAGTGGTGAAAAAAGATTTGAATCGACTGTATTGATTCATCAACCCGATGTACTATTGATTGACTATGCACTCAATGACCGAGGCATCGGCTTGGATCAAGCTGCCAATGCCTGGAGTAAAATGATAGAAAAAGCAATTGAAAAGAAAGTAAAGGTGATTCTTTTAACCCCTTCGCCCGACCAACGGGTAGATATGCTGAAGCAAAATAATGAATTGGAAAAACATGCCCTACAAATTAGGGCCTTGGCAAAGAAATATGATGTCGGATTAGTTGATAGCTATGAGGAATTTAGAAAAAAAGTCATTGCTGGAGAACCCGTTTCAAATTACATGTCGCAGGTAAACCATCCCAATGAAAAAGGAAATTTACTAATCGCAACCAAAATTGCAGCCTATTTTCAATAAAACATTATCTACCTAGCGCTATCCTCAAAAAGTCAGAATAACCTCTAAGTGCACTACATAGGCATAGTAAACCCTCACTTATCAATTCAGTTGTAGCCTAATTTACTAGGATGAGCTTATCAAAAACTTCCTGTTAATTGTAATATAGCCTATTGGGCTAGGCAGTAGCTCCGATTTTCTTTTCCTTTCATTTCTCTACTGGCTTATCTTTGCAGTATGTTCAATAAAGTAAGAGTTCGATTTGCACCCAGCCCAACCGGTGGCTTGCATTTAGGCGGTGTTAGGACCGTACTATTTAATTATTTATATGCAAAAAAACACGCCGGCGATTTTATAGTTCGGGTGGAAGATACCGATCAGACAAGATGGGTGGAAGGCGCAGAGAAATATATTTTCGACTGTCTAGATTGGTGTGGGCTTATACCGGATGAAAGTGTGCAACACGGAGGACCTTATATGCCCTATAGGCAGAGTGAAAGAAAGGCTAGTTATCGCCAATATGCCGACCAACTTATCCAGCAAGGAAATGCCTATTACGCCTTTGATACTTCAGCAGAACTGGAGGACATGCGCGAAAAGCTAAAAGCTTCAGGCAGCAACAGTTTGCAATATGATCACCATGTTCGGATGGGCATGAATAATTCACTTCGATTATCCCCAGAAGAAACAAAAGCATTACTTGATGCTGGAACGCCCTATGTAATTCGTATCAAAGTAAACCCCAATGAACTGGTTCACTTTACAGATATGATTAGGGGCGAGCTAGAATTTGATACCAATATGGTTGATGACAAGGTGCTCCTCAAAGCAGATGGAATGCCTACCTACCACCTTGCGGTGGTTATAGATGACCATCTAATGAAAATTAGTCATGCTTTTAGGGGAGAAGAGTGGCTGCCGAGCGCGCCCGTGCATATTCTTTTGTGGAAATATTTATTTGGTCTTGATAAAATGCCCCATTGGGCCCATCTTCCGCTGATACTGAAACCAGATGGAAATGGAAAACTTAGTAAGCGCGACGGAGATCGATTAGGCTTTCCCGTTTACGCTATGGATTGGACAGATCCTATTACCCATGAGGTAACCAAAGGGTTTAAGGAATTGGGTTTTTTGCCGGAGGCATTCATCAATTTGCTAGCCGTATTGGGCTGGAATGATGGAACAGAACAGGAACTATTTTCACTAGAGGAACTGGTAGAAAAATTCAGCATTGAAAGAGTTCATAAAGGCGGTGCAAAATTTGATTTTGAAAAAGCAAAATGGTTCAACCACGAATGGATCAAAAAACTTGATATCGATAACTATCAGGAAAGAGTGAAAGCAATCTTTGAAATCAATGGAATTTCGAATATTGATGAACGTTATCTTGGCGAGGTAATGAATTTAATCAAGGAGCGGTGTACTTTACTCCCCGATTTTTACACGCAGGGTGTTTTCTTCTTTCAATCTCCTACTTCCTTTGATGAAGCTGCTGTGAAACCAAAATGGGATGAAAGCAAAAGAGACTATTTTCACCTTTTAACCAGCCAGTTACAACAACTTGAAAGTTGGGATGAGCTTTCTATTGAAGCAATTTTTAAACAAATTGCTACAGAAAAAAATATCAAAGTAGGAGAGCTACAAATGATTTTCCGGGTATTCCTAGTAGGTAGCAAAATGGGGCCAGGTGTATTCATCATTGCAGCAGCCATTGGAAAAATAGTTACCCTGCAAAGAATTGAAAATGCCCTGAAGGTTTTTGAAGCTTAAAACACCCTTCATTCACTTATATATTTTTAAAATAACCGCCATGAAAGTAGAAAGGAAACGCCCCATTCGTGTGCTAGTTGCAAAAGTAGGTTTGGATGGTCATGATCGTGGCGCTAAAATAATCGCCACTGCTTTAAGAGACGCCGGAATGGAGGTGATCTATACTGGTCTACGACAGACGCCTGAAATGGTTGTCAATACAGCATTGCAGGAAGATGTGGATGCAATCGGAATTAGCATATTAAGTGGCGCGCACAATACCGTTTTTCCAAAAATCATTCAATTAATGAAAGATAGGAAGATGAATGACGTACTACTAACAGGCGGCGGCATTATCCCAGAAGATGATATGAAAGAATTAAATAAAATGGGTGTGGGAGAACTATTTCCTCCCGGAACCACTACTGCAATAATTACCGATTACATACTACAATGGGTGGCTACCCACAGAGATTTTTAAATTGCCATAAAAAGATTTATAACAAAGCCGTTGAATAGCATGTTAAAAATAACTAAATGAACTACTCCACCTTAGTCACTTCCCTAGCAAATGGCATCTTTATTATTACCATTAACCGCCCGGAAAAATTAAATGCATTAAATGCGTTGGTGCTGTCCGAATTAGAAAAGGCATTACACGAAATTTATGATAACAATGCAATTCAATCGGCTATCATCACCGGTGCAGGTACAAAAGCTTTTGTAGCAGGAGCGGATATTGCTGAGTTTTCCGGTTTAACCAAAACTGAAGCGATGGATTTATCAAAAAGAGGTCAGGATATTTTTTTTAGAATAGAAAACAGTAAAAAGCCCATCGCAGCAGCGATCAATGGATTTGCATTAGGTGGAGGCTGTGAGTTGGCAATGGCTTGCCATTTCCGCATCGCTTCAGAAAATGCAAAATTTGGACAGCCAGAAATCAACCTAGGACTACTGCCCGGTTACGGAGGCACTCAACGATTGACCCAATTAATAGGCAAGGGACGAGCACTTGAATTAATGATAAGCGGCATCATGGTTAATGCCACTACGGCGCTTCAATACGGACTAGTAAACTATGTGGTGCCTGAAGCAGAGTTGATGAATAAAACAATCTCCATTTTGTCCCTGATTAATACAAAAGCGCCCATTGCCATTTCAGCATGCATTCAATCTGTGAATGCGGTTTATGATAAAAACAATAATGGATACAAAACTGAAAACGCTGCATTTGGGGAATGCTTTGACACGGAGGACAGAAAAGAAGGCACCCGCGCATTTCTTGAAAAACGCACACCTTCATTTACAGGAAAGTAAATATTAGAGCCAGTTTCGTTGATAATTTAAAATGTAACCTCGTTTATTTTATCAATAGGATTCATAACATAGGTAAGCACTGAATTGTCACTCATCAATTCCACCACCCGAAATCCACGATAGGCAGTGCCCCAGTCTCCACCAAAATGTGCATCAAAAATGAAGGGTATTTCATTCTTTACCTTTATCCCTTCTTCATTATGATCGTGCCCATTAAAAACAGCTTTGATATTTTTGTGCTTTGCAAAAATGTCAAACAATTCAGGACAATCCACTGCATGCTTCGTTAGTTTACCTGGATTGATATGTATAAAAATAAATACATTTTTTTGGGCGTGGTGTTTTTCCAATTGTGCCGAAATCCAACTTACATTTGGACATAGGTAAGTCCCCGTTTCATTGGAAGTGGTAGCTATTAAAAAAGAATTTTTACCCACAGTAAAATCAAGATTGACAGGCATATTCCAGATAGTTTCCCATTCCTGCGGGGTAACCTTATCGTGGTTTCCCTGGCTCACATAATAGGTAAGTGCCAGTTTATCCAAGGCTTCTTTAGCTGCTGGGAAAAAAGCCTTGTCGTCATGAATAATGTCACCATTGATCATGCAAAATGCAAATGGATTAGTGGCGTGTTCTTCATTGATGCGGGTAACAAGGGTTTCGAAATGCTTTTTAAAATCGGTTCCCTTTTGACCATAATGTCCATCGGATGCAACAACAAAGCGTAGCTTAACTTTCTTACCCTTTTTCCAGTCGTTCCAATTCAATTCGCTTGCATGAAGAACATCTCCTCCAGCTACAATGATAGCAACCGTAGATGCATATTTAATAAATTCGCTTCTTTTCATACTATCCTTTTTACTTAGCAATTGTAATTTTAACAACTAGTTCCTTTCCGTTCGGGGTAGAACCCCAATTCCAATTGATATTGGCTGATGAATCAACGAATCTGATTAACCGATACTTTCGTGCTATCATTCAATAGGAAAACACCCCAAAGGACCACGATGGTTATACATATAATTGGAGTTCAAGGTAAATAAAAATAGATTCCCTCTGAAAAATATAATATACCCTATCAAAGGGTTGAAGGTAAAATAATCTGAAAAGATGCCCAATTCTATGCTTCAACAAGTAACTTTGTATCCAATAATCAACCTTTAAATATTGTCCTAATGGAATATAGAATAGAAAAAGATACTATGGGTGAGGTAAAAGTACCCGCAGATGCATATTTTGGTGCACAAACCCAGCGTAGTATTGATAATTTTAAAATTGCGGAGGATATTAATAAAATGCCCAAGGAGATTATCAAGGCCTTTGCCTATTTAAAAAAGGCGGCCGCTTTAACCAATTTGGATGCAGGTGTATTACCACAAGAAAAAGCTGACCTCATCGGAATTGTATGCGATGAAATCCTTGCAGGCAAATTGGATAAATGGTTTCCGCTGGTAGTATGGCAAACCGGAAGTGGCACGCAAAGCAATATGAATGTAAATGAGGTAGTGGCTTATCGCGGACATGTTATGAACGGTGGCAAACTAGCGGATAAAGAAAAATTTTTACACCCCAATGATGATGTCAATAAATCGCAATCTAGCAACGATACTTTTCCTACGGCCATGCATATTGCTGCATATAAAATATTAATGGAAACCACCATCCCAGGCATTGAAAAATTAAGGGATACCCTTGCTGCTAAATCAAAGGCGTATATGCAAGTAGTAAAGATTGGCCGTACCCATTTTATGGATGCTACTCCCTTAACGGTGGGACAAGAATTCAGCGGCTATGTATCACAACTGAATCATGGATTAAAAGCTATCCGCAATACACTGGAACATCTTGGGGAATTGGCATTGGGTGGTACCGCTGTAGGCACCGGCATCAATACTCCAGAAGGCTATTCTGAAAATGTAGCGAAACATATTGCCTCCTTAACCGGCTTGCCATTTATTACTGCTGAAAATAAATTTGAGGCGCTGGCAGCCCATGATGCTATTGTAGAAGCCCATGGAGCACTAAAAACAGTGGCCGTAAGTTTGATGAAAATTGCCAATGATATCCGTATGCTTTCTTCAGGCCCACGGTCGGGCATAGGTGAAATATATATTCCAGACAATGAGCCTGGATCTTCTATCATGCCAGGAAAGGTAAATCCAACCCAATGTGAAGCCTTAACCATGATTGCCGCACAGGTAATGGGAAATGATGTTACCATCGGAATTGGCGGAAGCATGGGGCATTTTGAACTCAATGTCTTTAAACCAGTAATGATCTATAATTTCCTACACAGTGCCCGACTTATTGGAGATGGCTGCGTTTCTTTCAACGACAAATGCGCAATTGGGCTGGCACCGATTGAATCAAATATTAAAAAGCATGTAGACAATAGCCTGATGCTAGTCACTTCTCTCAACACAAAGATTGGTTACTATAAAGCTGCTGAAATTGCACAGAAAGCTCATAAAGAAGGCACAACATTAAAAGAAATGGCTGTAAAGCTAGGCTATGTTACACCTGAGGAATTTGATGCATGGGTGATTCCAGCCAATATGGTTGGAAAGATTAACTAAGTCCTACTTAGGGGTAAAAAATTATTGCACCTGTACATCATCGTTCACCACAGCAGCCGTTTCTTGTGTATGGTGATTTTCGGGAGGGTTTTGATCACTGAAAAACTTTTTCTGGAATAACAGAATTGTTATGACTCCCGAAGAAATGGCAGCATCTGCAAGATTGAAAATGGGACGAAAAAATTCAAACTCCTCGCCACCCCAAATTGGTACCCACGAAGGAAAGTGAACGTTACTGATTATAGGAAAATAAAGCATGTCTACCACTCTGCCATGCAGAAAACCTGCATATCCATGTGCTGGAAACATTTTTGCCACTGCATAAGATCCTTGCACACTCTCCTCAAAAATCAACCCGTAAAACATACTGTCTATCAAATTACCCAATGCCCCTGCAAAAATTAAAGCGGCACAAATAACAAACCCCTTATTATACTTTTTTCGAATAATGCTACCTAAGTACCAAACACCAAAAATAACCGCGCCCAACCTGAATAAAGTAAGTGTCATTTTTCCGGCATCGCCACCAAATTTCCATCCGTAGGCCATCCCCTCGTTTTCTACGAAATACAAACGAAACCAATTTCCCAAAATACTATGGTGCTCGTTCATAAAATAATTGGTTTTAATGTAGA
Source organism: Chitinophagaceae bacterium (assembly GCA_947472635.1). Next base: position 1,234 of record CANJDY010000127.1, on the reverse strand, counting down.
ATTTAAGTGCCTGGTCAGCTACTACAACCAATAAAATAATAAATGTTACGTGTCTGGCTTTAATCATAAGTTGCAAAGATAATGGATAAATGGTTTCAGGCTATGGAGGAGAGGTAAGTCCCTATTCTTCAAAATACACCCGCTTTACCCGCTGTGAAACGCCCGTCAATATTTCGTAAGCAATCGTTTGAGCACTTGTGGCTAAATCAACTACTGGAAGGGACTCCCCAAACACAATCACTTCATCTCCTTCCTTGATAGTAGTTCCGGTTATATCTAGCATGGTCATATCCATACATACATTGCCAATAACAGGGACCAAATTACCTTTGACCCACATGCTACCCACCCCATTGCTCAAAACCCTAGGATAACCATCCGCATAACCAATACGAACAGTCGCTATCAAGGTATCAGCACTTGCCCTTCCCATTCTACTATAGCCAATACTTTCGCCAGCCGCTACCTTCTTAATTTGAGAAATGGTGGTTTTTAAAGTACTTACATTTTTAAGTTTCGACTGCATAGCTACGTTGTTATCTATTCCATAAAGCCCAATTCCTAACCGAACCATATCCAGTTGCAAAGCAGGATGTCGGTGTATTGAAGAAGTATTGGCTATATGACGAATAAAAGAATAGCCAAGTGCAGTTTGCAAAATTTCACAACCTTTTAAAAACTCAGCAGCTTGTAATCTGGTAAACGAATCATGTTCTGGCGAATCGCTGGCAGCTAGATGGGAAAAAACAGACTGTACTTTAAATGGCCCCGAAGTCTGCAATAGATTTCCTAATTCAACCAAGTCTTTGGTTTCAAATCCCAAGCGATGCATGCCGGTATCCAACTTGATATGCACTGGGTAACTAGCAACACCTGATTGCTCCAAATATTGTTGAAATCCACTTAAAATACCAAAGGAATATAACTCCGGTTCCAAATGATATTTTACTAGCACATCGAAAGTTGCCTCCTCAGGATTTAAAACAAGAATCGGTAAATTAATTCCTGCCCTCCTTAATTCAACCCCCTCATCTGCATAAGCAACCGCCAAATAATCCACCTGTTGAAACTGTAATAAATTGGCAATCTCAAAACCACCACTGCCATAGCTGAAGGCTTTTACCATCGCCATCAGTTGCACACCTGGTTGCAACAATTGCTGATAAGCTTTCAAATTATGCGTGAGGGCATTTAAATTAATTTCCAATACCGTTTGGTGTACTTTTTCTTCCAG
>CANJDY010000126.1 GCA_947472635.1 Chitinophagaceae bacterium | reverse complement strand
CTTAGTATGGTAATTAGCTTTTTCAGTACCGTAAAAGTAATCAATTCTTTGATAAAAGCAATCACCAGGCTACCGATAGTAGGGCCTGGTGATTGTTTTTTTATGCTAAAAGGATATCAATCGTAGACTAAATACTTTGTAAGGTGCTTTGAATGGCAGTAAAATCAGGTAAATCGCCAGGAGTGGCACAAATTTCCGCATATTTTATAACCCCTTCTTTATCAACGACAAATGCTGCTCTTTTGCTTACTCCTTGCATTTCAAAAGCTGGAAATAGCTCATATAAAACGTCAAAAGCCTTCGCCGCTTCCTTATTAAAGTCGCTCAGCAAAGGAAAATTAAGATTTTGCTCTTGTTTGAATTTATCCAGTACAAATAATGAATCCACTGAAATACCCAATACCTGAGCATTGGTATCATTGTAAGCTGCAATATTGTCTCTAACACTGCATAACTCTTTGGTGCATACGCCTGTAAAAGCTAATGGGAAAAAAAGAAGTACTACATTTTTACCCTTCAATTCACTAAGGGTTACTTTGTTTTTTTCACTATCAAATAATGAAAAATCTGGGGCTGCCTGCCCAAGCACTATTGCCATAATTTAATTTTTAATGATGAATATTAGATTGTTTATTCGTTCAATACGAAATGCAAAGGTAGGGTTTACACGATATTTTTTTGGCAAGTTTATTTTTTCGTTTAACTTATTTTCAATGAAGACTTTCTATAGTAAACTACACCACTACTTTATCAGTCTTCTTTTTCTTTTGGTAGATAAAGCCGGCGGGCAATCAATAGCTGATTCTCCCTCATTCATTTGCTTAGGATCAAAAGTAAGTAAGGATGCTTTCATCTCTTGGGTACGAATAAAGTGGTTGTATATTTTATGAACGGTATCCAACTGGGTTATATAGATACTTCTTCCATGGGTACCTACCACTAATTCATTTTCCCTTTCCTGTATGACCAAATCATGTATGGGCACCCTCGGTAGATGGTTGCCCATATTCATAAAACTTTTTCCTAAGTCAAAAGAAGCATATAGGCCATTGTCAGTTCCAACATAAAGAATATTTTCTATTACCGGGTCTTCTTTGACAACGTTGAGCGGCTCCATGGGTAAATTGCTACCCAGTTGATTCCAGGTGGTTCCATAATCTTCGCTTAAGTATAGCCAGGGGGTAAAATTATCGAAGCGGTATCCATTTAAAGTAACGAGCACTCTACCTTCTTTGTGCGCGGATGCAGCAATTTTGCTTACCCATAAATTTCCCGGAAGGCCTTTATTGATAAGGGACCAGGTATATCCACCATCTTTGCTGATTTGAATATTGCCATCATCTGTGCCAGCATATAACAGTCCAAATTTCAAGGGCGATTCACTGATGGTAGTAATGGTTCCATAAGGAACTTTTCCGATTTTTTTTCCCTTGGTCAAGTCATCACTGATTGTCTGAAGGTTTTCTGCTTTGTTTAAACTGCGATGCAGTTTGTTGGATCCAATATAAAATATATCCTGGTTATGTTTGCTTAGTAGGATAGGTGTTTGCCAGTTGTACCTTAATTTGTCTTCTCCTAAATCATGCATTGGATGAATAGGAAATGCTTTTCCAGTATCTGTATTTTTTCGGTTGTAAAAACCAAATTGGTATCCGCAATAGGCCGTTTTATTATCCCTAGTATCTATTTGCACCTGCATCCCATCTCCACCACCAATTGATTTCCAATTAAATTCCTCAGGATCGGGTTGTTTGTTTTTTTCGGCAAAAGAAAAACTAGAACTTCCTCTTCCTATTGCAGATGAGCCTACCCAGGTTCCATTGTCCTGTAAACCGCCGTAAACTTGATAGGGCTTTGCATTATCTGTGGTAATGCCATAAAATTGTCCAGCAGGCACACTAGTAACCTTAAACCATTTATTGCCATTGTCGTAGGTGATATTGCACCCCCCATCATTTCCTGCTATCCAGTGACTATCTTTATTTGGATTGATCCAGCAAGTATGCCAGTCGCCATGGGTATTGTCCTTATCAACGGCAGTGAAAGTTTTTCCGCCATCGTTACTAACAATCATGCCGGTTCCAAAACTAATCACTTTGTTTTCGTTATTGGGGGAAACGTATATTTTTCCAAAATAATAGCCATAGCTGCTAAATACCTTGATTTGCTTAGTATTAACTTTTTCCCAATTTTGTCCGCCATTGTCAGTTCTGTAAATTTCGCAGCCAATTATCCCAAGGTTTTGGAATCCATCATCTGCAACCAACCAATCATACACAGCGGAGGGGTTAAGTTGGCCCGTTTCAATAGAAGCTTTAATTTTTTTTGCATTGTATTTTTCCGGAAATTCTTTGTCCAATAAAAAACTATCTAGTTTTGCATTGTTGAGATGTAAAAAATTTTCTTTCGATATATTTTTAAAGTCTTCCACTGTATAGGTAGCAGTAGCTATTTTTTTTACAGCAGTATCTGGTAGGCTAAAATTATTATCTACTACTGCGTAAACAATTTGAGGGTTTTTTTGAAAAATGGCTACACCAATTCTGCCCACACTATCCCCCATAGGAAAGCCACTTCCTTTTCCAGTTAATAGTTTCCAGTTATTTCCCCCATCCGTTGTTTTGTAAATGCCACTTGTTTTCCCAATAGGGTTAAAGTCCCATGCACTCCTGGTTCGATACCAGGTGCAGGCATATAGTTCATCGGGGTTTTGTAAATTGATGTCCATTTCCACGGCACCGGTATTTTGGTCAATCGCCAAGCTTTGCACCCATGATTTACCTCCATCGATTGTTTTATAAACGCCTCTTTCCTTGTTGGAAGAATATAAATGTCCCAGTACGGCAACCCAAGCAATATTTTCATTGGTAGGGTGTAAAATAATTTCACCAATATGGTGACTTTCAGGTAGGCCCAAGTACGCCCAATTTTTACCATTATCGATCGACTTATAAACACCTGTTCCACTATAACTACTTCTACTGCTGTTTACCTCTCCTGTTCCAATCCATATAATTCTTGATTGATTGGCGGAGGATGGTTTCCAATTTACGGCAATATCCCCGATGCTGAATGCATCTTCTTGTTCGAAAATCGGTACAAAACTTAGTCCATTATTGGTGGTATGCCAAAGTCCACCACTTGCATAGGCCACATAAAACTCTGTCGGATCAATTGGGTTCACTTCAATATCTACTACCCGTCCATTCATTTGCGTTGGACCAATGTTTCTGAAGCTAATGTTTTTTAAAAGAGGACTGTTGTTGCCTAGTTTTCTTTTTTGAAGGCTATTAAGCCTTTCCATTGCACTCGATGGTTTAATTTGCGCAATAGATGTTAAAAAAAAGCCGGCGAGCAAAATGATTGTAAAAGAAAAACTAGCTTTGTAGAGGCATTTCATTTTAAAAATTTTTTATATGGACAATCCATTGCTAAAATTACGTCAATTAATTTTAATTGGGATCTTGGTATTCTTTGTTTTGAGGGGATCAGCTCAATATAAGGAATATGTGTTATCGGCGAAGGGTGATACGCTGAATGCTATTGACAAAAAAGGGTTGAAACAAGGTAAGTGGGTCACATCAGTTGGCGAAATAAGAGAGGAGCCTGGCTATGAAGAAGAAGGGCTTTACAAGGATGGTCAAAAAACTGGTGTTTGGAGAAGGTATACCAGCGCGGGTGATATTTTAGCAGTGGAGAATTATCTTTTTGGGGGTAAGGATGGTCTGCAGGAATATTTTAATTTTTTGGGGGGACTTCAAAGGCAAGAGGGATGGCGGGGGTATAATCCTGATGTACCCTTTGATACTATTCCGGTGTATGGCAAAGAGAACAATGAAATTTTGAGTTACAAAATACTAAAATCGATGCAGTATAGTGTTCCGGATGGGGTTTGGAAATATTTTAATGCAGCGGGTGGGTTGGTTAAGTCAGAAAAATATGACCGGGGATTTTTATTAAAAGAGCCAGATAATAATGCTGCCGTTGTAGAGACACCGAAAGCAGAAGCCTCCGTAAAAGAGAAAGTGAAGACAAAAGAAATATTAGATTACGAGAAAAAGTATGGTAAAAAGAAACGTCAAGAACTCGAAAGAGTGGGTAAGACAGGGTTATAAATCATAATAAAGATGACACCTTATCACTAGTGTCATCTTTATTATGAAAGCGTATTTATTTTTTAATTTCTTTTTGCATTGGGTTGATGCTACCTGTTGCAGCACCTCTTCCGGAGGCTTGGCCGACCTTAAACAATTGAAATTTACTAGGTGTTGTAGCGGCAGGCCAAACATTGTTGCTTTCGTTGATATCTGCCGTTTCTTTCAAGGGATCCAATTTGATGGATGCAACCACTTTATCTTTTAAGAATGTTTTTGTGACGTTATTTTCATTTTTTCTCCAGATCTGTGCTGGAATTCTGTCAATCTCTTTGCTACCATCCTGGTAGGTCCATTCGATAATAATAGGCATTATTAGCCCACCTTTGTTGCTAAAGGATAGTTCGTACATATTTTTATTTCCTGCTATTGCAATTTTCTGTTCATTGGTCAGTGTGTCTATAACCGAAGCTGGTAGGGTGGTTTTAGCAGGGCTATTGTCCACTACCACTAAATCCCTATCGTACTTCCAATAAAAATCCCTTAAACTGCTATCTGCATCTGTGGCGAAATTTAATTTTTTATCTTCCCTATTTCTGATCTTTGAAATATCATCAAATGAATTCAGTAATGGCTTAGGAATACCCTGTGAAAATGAAGTGCTTCTTCGGCGACCTCTGCCTGTAGTGGGGGGTATTGAGGAAGGGTTTTCAAAGCCAAGATTAGCCCATTTTACAGAGTCTAAAGAAATATCGCAGGGGTCGGTTCCGTAAAACCAGCCTCTCCAAAACCAATCTAAATCCTCACCACAAGCATCTTCAATTGTTCTGAACAAATCAGCGGGTGTAGGATGTTTAAAAGCCCAACGCTTTGAATATTCTTTGAAGGCATAGTCAAATAGATCCCTTCCTACGATGGTTTCTCTTAAAATATTTAACCCAGTGGAAGGTTTAGTATAGGCATTTGGCCCAAATTGAATAATATTTTCACTATTGGTCATGATGGGCTCCAGCTGGTCTTTTGGTAATTTCATGTAGTCCACTATTTTGTAGGCAGGACCTTTTGTAACCGGAAATTTATTATCCCAAAGTTCCTCTGTAAGGTATTCACAGTATGAATTTAGCCCTTCATCCATCCAGGTCCATTGTCTTTCATCACTATTGATGATCATAGGAAAAAAGTTGTGCCCTACTTCGTGTATTACTACTCCAAGCATTCCATTTTTGGTACCCTCGCTATAGGTACCGTCTTTTTCGCATCTTCCGTGGTTGAAGCAAATCATCGGGTACTCCATTCCGCTAGCTGCTTCGAGGCTTTGTGCTACTGGGTAGGGATAGGGGATGGTAAATTTTGAATAAGTTTGAATCGTATGTGCCACTACTTTGGTACTGAATTTACGATACAGGTTATACGCTTCTTTTCCGTAACCGCTCATGCACATAACTTTTTTACCTTCTATTTTTACCGGCATTGCATCCCAGATAAATTTTCGGCTGCTTCCCCAAGCAAAATCACGTACCATTTCGGCCTTAAATATCCATGTTTTCTTTTGAGTTGATTTTTGTTTTTCTCTCGCGGTGGCTTCTGCCAAGGTTACAATTTCTATCACCTCTTTCGATGTTTGTGCTTTCTGCCATCTGCCAAATTGTGCAGGGGATAATACCTGCTGGTAATTTTGTCCTACTCCAGTAGATAGCACCACATGATCTGCAGGTACGGTCATCGCCACCTTAAAATTGCCAAAGGTCAAAGCAAATTCGCCACTTCCGGCAAACTGGTGATTTTGCCAACCTTGAAAATCACTGTATACACAAAGGCGAGGGTACCATTGGGTCATCGTAAATAGGTCATTGCCGTCTTCTGGAAAATATTCATACCCTCCCCGTCCGCCATATTTAATCCGTTCAGAGATAAAGTAGTTCCATTCAATTTTTAGTATAAATTGCTGGCCAGGCTTTAAAGAACTAGGCAACTCAATGCGCATCATCGTTTTGTTGGTAGTATATACTAGTGGTTTTCCTGCAGCATCAGTAACCTGTAGGATATTATCTCCATACTCTTTGTCGGTTTTGCCACTGAATCGGATGATATCCTGCTCAGATACAGTTTTAGGCATTTCATTGCTTACTTGGTACCCAGCGTTATTTTTGCTGCTATGCTCGTTCTCATCCAATTGTATCCACAAATAGGAGAGCGGATCGGGTGAGTTATTAAAGTAGGTGATGGTTTCTTTTCCATTCAGTTTACGATTGGGTTCATCTAGTTCGCAAACAATATCATAGTCGCAGCGCTGTTGCCAATATTTTGGACCAGGTGCACCACTTGCAGTTCTGTACTCGTTGGGTGTAGGAAGGATGGTGCCCAATTGTTCAAAGCGATTTCCATGGTTACTACCCGGATTGTTTTTAATATCCTGTGCATGGCTGCAAAAGGTAAAGGCAAATAAAATGGAAAATAAAATTATTTTTTTCATTGTTGTAAAATTTATATTTATCAGTATACTATCTTTCATTTTAAATTGTACTTCGGTAAAGCAGTACAAAAATGTTTGGGCAATCCCTAAGTTAAAGGGGCCATCTTTCTGCAGCCATTTTGAGTGCTATTAAAATGGCAAATCCAGATAATGACCCTATCCACCAATGCCTGTTGAGCCCAAACTTATTAACCCAGCAATAGCAAGTTAATAAAACCATTGATACCAAAGCAATCTGGCCGACTTCTAAACCGAAATTAAAGCTTATCAGCGGAATGGCAATATGCTGATTTTTTGCTAGCATAAAGCGAATGGTATTCGCAAAGCCCATTCCGTGTATCAATCCAAATAATAATGCAAGCAAGTAGTTAGCCTTAAATGACGATACCTTTTGGGGTACCAATAGGTTAAAGGTGCCGGTAAAAACGATGGTACAAGGAATAAGGAACTCTACCCATTTTTCATTAAAGCGGATTAAATCATATACACTCAAGGCCAATGTAAGCGAATGGCCAATGGTAAATGCTGTGATTAAAACGAGTACATTTTTCCAGTTTCCAACCAAATAAATGGCTGTCAATGCAATGATAAACAACAAGTGGTCAAGGGCATTCCAACTAATGATATGACTCCAGCCAGTTGTAAAGTAAAATACAAAATCACTCATGTGTAATTAGTTGGGAGTTTGTTGTTAATTTTGTTTTTTTTCAAATATCCTTCATCAGAGGGGAAACAGCTAATTCTTTGTTTAAATGGCATCTATACTTTATAAATGGTTACTTGCATTTGCTTTAACCAATTTCGGCGTCAATCATCATCCGATTTTTGTAACTGTAACAGAGATTGAGCACAATGCGATCGAAAAAACATTGGAAATTAGTTGTAAAATTTTTGTCGATGATTTTGAAAAATCATTGCGAAAAAAATACATCACAAAAGTTGACCTGCAAGATGCAAAATTAAAGGCTGAAATGAGTCAACTCGTCAACAATTATTTACAAAAGCATTTATCTATTTCGACGGATGGGAAAAAAGCGAGTTTGCAATTTTTGGGATTTGAACTACAGGAGGAAGCTGTGATTTGTTATTTTGAAGCAAAAAATATAGAAAAGCTGGGAAAAATAGAATTGATAAATAATATTCTTTACGAAGAAAACGCTCAGCAAATGGGTATTATTCACGTCCTGGTAAACGGTGTTCGTAAAAGTAGTCGGCTGAATAATCCGGATGAGAAGGCGACTTTTTCATTTTAAATAACTGGAGTAAAAATCCACACCGGCATCAATTGAATAGTCAGTCATTATTCTTCCATGTTGTCCTTTAATTCTTCGGAGAT
>CANJDY010000125.1 GCA_947472635.1 Chitinophagaceae bacterium | reverse complement strand
TTAATTGATGGGAAAGGATACTTGATTACCAATGCACACGTAATCAGCAGAATGAAAAATATCTATATTGAAAACCGAAAAGGCGATTTTTATAAAGCAGAAGCACTGTTTACTGATAAAGAGGTGGATCTAGCCATTTTGAAAATAACAGATACTGCTTTTAGGACAGTTACCAATTTACCTTATAGCATTAAAAAAGAAAATTCAGAATTGGGTGAACAATTTTTTACGCTAGGATTTCCAAGAAATGAAATCGTGTATGGAGAAGGCTATTTAAGTGCTGAATCTGGAAGCGATGGTGATTCTTCGGCATACCAATTAAATGTTTCTGCCAATCCAGGTAATAGTGGTGGGCCAGTTATTAATGGTAAAGGTGAAATCATTGGTATCATCACTGCCAAAGATTCAAAAGCCGATGGTGTTGTATACGCAGCAAAATCAAAAAATATACTTACCCTACTTGATAAATTAAAGAAAATGGATGATCGATACCAGGTCATTAAAACACCCAATAAGACAGATTTAAAAAAACTAGACAGGGTACAACAAGTTAAGAAAATGGAAGAGTTTGTTTTTATGGTTGTTGGAAACTAAGCTCCACTAAAAAGATATAAAAAAAGCGTTCCGAAAAATCGGAACGCTTTTTTTTAAGCCCAAAGTGAAATTGGATATTCTCCATCCGCTACTAATTTCTCTACACTTGCTTTTACAATCGGCGCATCTTCCTTATAAGTCACCCCAAACCATTGGGCAGAAGTAGGTATCACCCGAATGACACCTCCTTGATTTTGAACAAAGTCATCCCCCAATAATGGTATGAAAAATTCTGCCTTAATATCTGCAAAATGTTCCTTCACAAAGGAATGAAATAAATTTTCCGTTGCAGTAAACATAGAAGGTGGAAAACACCAGAAATTCATGGATACACTCGAATCAAAGGGAACTTCTTGTTGAATACCATTTTCTTCGTACACTATTTTATCGGCTTCCTTGAAAATTTTTGTACGCTCCTTGATACTCACCAGATTACTATTTACATCCACCTTGCACACTCCCCTACTTACAGTTCCATGATCACTTAGGGTTTTGGCCAATTCATAACCAATAATGGCATAGGTCTTTTCATTGCAATTATTTTTCAAAAAAGCTACCGCTTTTTCAAATGAATCCTTACCATAAAAATCATCTGCATTGATTACAGCAAAAGGCTCTTTAATCACCCCCTTTGCACATAACAACGCATGTGCTGTACCCCAAGGTTTAGTTCTGTCGGCAGGAATTACTACATCGGGTAAAAAGGCATCTTTTTCTTGGTAAACATATTCTATGGCAATTTTACCTTTTAATTTAGGCTCAAAAATAGCCTTGAAATCATCTGCAAAATCTTTTCGGATGATAAACACTACCTTCCCAAAACCTGCCCGAATGGCATCATAAATGGAATAATCCATAATCGTTTCACCCGAAGGTCCAAAGGATTGAATTTGTTTCATACTTCCATAACGGCTGGCCATTCCAGCAGCCAATATTAACAGCGTTGGTTGCATATTTTAGTGTAAATTGTTGGTGATGTTGCAATTTTGCAAATGCAAAAATAATCTAATACCCGAATAAATCATAGAAATGCTTTTCCCCTCTTCAAAGATTACTATTGAAAAACTATCAGATGACTTGTTTGACCAAAAGCAGGTAAACGTCTCCGTACTGCGATTAGACAAAATTCACCCCATCGTTTCGGGCAACAAATTGTTTAAATTGCAGCAATTTTTGCAAATTGCCTTGCAGCAACAACTCGATGGTATGCTAACATTTGGCGGCCCTTACTCCAATCATTTGGTAGCAACCGCCTTTGCCTGTAAAGAAGCTGGATTGAAAAGTTGCGGGATCGTACGAGGCGAACAGCCTACAGTACTTTCGCACACCCTTCAGGCTTGCTTATCACATGGAATGGAATTGAAATTTATTTCCCGACAGGAATATGATACTAAGGACCAGCCTGGTTTTTTAGACACAATAAATTTAGCTTACCCAAAATATGTAACCGTTCCCGAAGGAGGATATCACCCACGGGGGGCTGAAGGCGCATCCTTAATTGTGAATTGGATCCCCGAAAATACCACCCATATTTGCTGTGCAGTTGGAACTGCAACTACTCTTTCGGGGCTATTACAAAGACTTCAACCAGTACAGCAATTAATTGGTTTCCCGGCTATCAAAAATATGCAGGATATAGAACAAAGAATGGCATTTTTATCGAAGCTCCCTTATAATACCCATCAATTGCAGATAATGAAAGCGTATCATTTTGGAGGATATGCTAAAAAAACAAAGGAACTTATTGACTTTATGAATATGCTATATGAAAAACACCAATTACCAACAGATTTTGTATATACCGGTAAAATGATGTTTGGTGTAAGGGATTGTATTTCAAAGGATTTTTTTCAAAAAGGAAGCAATATCCTGTGTATTCATACTGGTGGCTTACAGGGGAATCTATCCTTGCAGCCAGGTAGTTTGATATTTTAACTGAGTGATTTTTGTGATTACCTTTGCATCAATAATTTTTTTAGTAAAATTTCGTTTATTGGTTATGTTTAAATCCATTTTCTCACTGGTCCTATTTTGCATCCTACTTTCAGGCAACATTTTAGCTCAAGATACCCTGCCTAAGATTTCAGTAATTAACCGAAGTGGCAAGATAATAGTTAGCTGGAAAAATACCTATGGCGCTAACATAAGCAACATCAATATTCAACGATCTACCGATAGCATCAAAAAATTTGTAACCATTGGTACTGTTTTGAACCCAATGAATGATGAAAATGGATATGTAGATAACAAATTGCCAACTGGCAAGATTTTTTATCGGGTATTTGTTGCATTTGAAGGAGGCGCTTATTTGTTTAGCCGATCCCATGTCCCGGTAATGGATACCGTTAAAATAATCGAAAAAGAAATAATAGAATTTGAAAATGAAATAGTAAAAAAGCAAAAAGCTGAATATAAAAATGAAATATCAGCAGATAAAAAAATCATCCTTTCTGAAAAAAAAGAAATAATAAAACCGATTGCGCCACCAGTATTTGTTCCTAGTAAATTTGTATTTGTCGGAAAAGACAATAATGTAATCATTGCTTTACCCGATGCAGGCACAACAAAAATGTCAATTAAGTTTTTTGAAGAAGATAACACCCCCCTTTTTGAGCTGCTAAATATCCATGACCCCTATCTGATTATGGAAAAAGTAAATTTCCTACACACCGGATGGTTCCGGTTCAACTTATACGACAACAATATTCTAGTAGAAAAATCAAAAATTTTAATCCAAAAAGAGGTGAAAGGTATTCCTAGCGCAAAGGACCAGCGGAAATAACTAAGCGAATACAAGCAGCTATTTTTTCAGAGTTACATTGAACACCTTCTCAAAATTTCGTTGTAGTTTTTCCTTTACTGCTTCAATATCGACTGAACTATTTAATTCCCTGGCAATCGATGTAACTTGTTTATTTGCTAATCCACAGGGAATAATATTTTCAAAATAACTTAGGTTAGTATTTACATTGAGTGCAAAGCCGTGCATGGTGATCCATCTACTACAGCGAACTCCCATTGCACAAATTTTCCTTTCTTTTCCAGCAATGCCTGCTTCTATCCAAACACCTGTTTCACCTTTAATTCTACCCCCAATAATATCATATTCAGCCAATGTAAGTATGATAACCTCTTCTAGTTCCCTAAGATACCTGCCTATATCCGTATAAAATTTTTCGAGGTCAATAATTGGATAACCCACAATTTGTTGGGGTCCATGAAAAGTAATATCTCCACCCCGATTGGTTTTATAAAACTGAATTCCCTTTTGCTCCATCATAGCCTCACTGATCAAAACATTTTCAATATGTCCACTTTTACCCAAAGTATATACAGGAGGATGTTCGCAAAGCAGAAAATAATGAGTGGTAGATAAAGCAATAGGAGTTCCGGTCAATTGATTTGGCTCAACGACTTCGGGACCCAAAAGTGAACGTTCCTTACGCTGAATCAACTCTTTAGCAACAGCAGACTTAAGTCGAACGTTCTCTCGAAGTAATTCTTCCTGGTAATCCCAGGCAGTTTTATAATCGATCAAACCCAAATCTTTATAGGTTACTAACTGCTTATCCAATGTAATTGATTTAATTTGCAAAGATAAATGAAAAGCGGACAGACATTTAAGGTAAGACAGTTTGTTGAAATAGGCTTAGTCACAAGTACAAACAATAAAAAAACAGTAAATCAACCCGCTGTATAGACAATACTACTGAAAACCACGATATTAAACAATAAAAATGACCAACGAAATAATCCCCATTGAAGAAGAATTGCAGGATACAGAAGAACTCTATGAGCGATTAATTATTGAAATCCCCAAAGGGCAAGAACCACTTCGTATAGATAAATTCTTAATGAGTCGGATTGAGGGTGCTACACGAAATAAAATACAACAGGGGGTTGACAATGAGATGGTGCTGGTCAATGACAAGCCAGTAAAAACTAATTATAAGGTAAGGCCCTATGATAAAATTGTAGTTTTTAGTAACCGGCATCCTGAGTCAAATGATATTGTGCCAGAAAATATTCCGCTCAACATCGCTTATGAGGATGAAGATGTTTTATTAATCAATAAACCTGCTGGGCTGGTAGTTCATCCTGGTAGTGGGAACCACAGTGGCACTTTGATCAATGGGGTTGCCTGGTACCTAAAGCAACAAAACCCGCATCTTGATGAAAGCGGCTTGGCCCGCTTTGGAATGGTACATAGAATTGATAAAAACACTACCGGGTTGCTGGTACTAGCTAAAAATCCCAAATCAATGACCGACCTTGCCAAACAATTTTTCAACCACACCGTCCATCGCAGGTATATCGCCTTGGTATGGGGCGACTTTGAAGAAAATGAAGGCACCATTACCGGACATGTTGGAAGGCACCAACGATTCAGGAAATTATTTACCACCTATCCGGAAGGAGAGCACGGAAAAGAAGCCATTACCCATTACAAGGTGCTAGAAAGGTTTAACTATGTAACGCTGGTAGAATGTAGACTAGAAACCGGACGTACCCACCAAATCCGAGTTCACATGCAATACATCGGTCATCCTTTGTTTAACGATGATTTTTATGGAGGAGATAAAATTGTTAAGGGAACCGTATTTACAAAGTATAAACAATTTGTAGATAACTGTTTTTCGCTTTGTAAACGCCAAGCCCTGCATGCAAAAGAACTAGGCTTTATTCACCCTACGACCAAACAGCCTATACTTTTTGAAAGTGACATGCCGGAAGATATGTTAGCTGCTATTGACAAGTGGAGGAAATACAGTGCCGACAAAAATGATGTAGGATAACCAAAAGCTCGATACCTTCCATAAAAACATTTAAAAGACCACCAGTATGCTATCAACCACTTTTAACCGCTTTAGGCTAATCGCCTTTTTAGAAGGCTGTTCATTTTTATTATTTGCCATTACAATGCCAATAAAATACCTATTGCAATTTGCAGCGCCAAACTATATAATCGGTATGCTACATGGAGTGCTTTTCTTGTTATATCTACTGTTATTATTACAAGTTTCTACACAACAAAAATGGACTGTAAAAAAAATATTCTTAGCTTTTATCGCAGCCTTACTGCCATTTGGTACAATTTATGCGAGTAAAAAATTATACCCCGCTCAAAACAATTAGGCATTCTATTTATTTCTAAGCTTTTGATTAGCGTTGGTAACCCTTTCAAAGTGCTCATCATAGTCTTTATCCATGGTATTCATTACCCTGTCCCAAAATGTAAAATACAAACCGTAGTTTCCCTTAAAAAATTGGTGATGCATATTGTGATTGACCGAAGTATTGACCCATCGACCTATCCAGTGTTTATTAAATCCTTTTGAATAGATTTCAAATCCCAAATGACCATATACATTATAAAACGTCATGAAAATTAGGAAAATAAAAATATGTAGCAAATGAATGGGGAAAGTAAAAACAAAAACATAAATAATCCCTGATTCAATCAATGCTTCCGATGGATTAAAAGCGAAAGCTGCCCATGGAGATGGATTAACACTTTTATGATGGATGATATGAAAAAATTTAAATAGACGGGGATGATGCATCATTCGGTGGGTAAAATAAAAATAGGCGTCATGTACAATAAGCATTAAAGGAAAAACTAGTACAAAATACACCATTCCATACGCATTGATATCACTATATATCTTACTGTGTGGCTTAACGAAAGGATGCCTCAAAACCAATGGTGCCATTGAAAAAACAAGGAGGGTAAGAAAAGAATAAAAAATTTCCCTTCTAAAATCTTTATTTGCAGGAAACCGCTGCTGTATTTTTTGAAATACGGATTTGTTTTTTAGGAGTACATAAAAAACCAGAAAGGCAATACCGGCAAATAATACATACCTGACAATACTTAAGACTAAAACGTACAAAGCCTGGTGCCATGGATCTAAGAGTAGTAGCATTGATAACTAATTAATCGTTACACATTATTTATTAACAAGAAAAAAAATCTCCGTCGCTCCATATCCATACGAAGCATGGTATTGGTTTACAAAAGATTTTACTTCCTTTTTCAACTTCAATATATCATGTATCTCATCCCTTAATTTCCCTACCCCCACTCCATGAATAACAGTAAATTCTAATTGTTGATGCGCAACTGCCAAATCATAAAATTTTTCAAATTCCTTTAACTGTATGATAAGTATTTCAAAATTACTTAGTTGTTTCCAATTATCAGTCAACTTTTCAATATGCAAGTCTACGACAGACCTTGCAGGAGGCAAATTTTCCTTCACTTTACTAAGGTCATATATCCTGAATCCTGCATTACCCAAACTAGAAAGATCTACCTTTTCCTCGTCTACCTTATCTGGATAGGTCTCAAATAATGGATAGGAAAACATCGGCTCATTTTTAAGCTGAATTTCTTCAATACGTTTAAATATTTGCTTTGCCTTTAATTTCAATGAAGTCTCAAAATAGGGTGCTTTCTTTTTATCCGGCTCTACCAAACTGAATTCTACATCAAAACGTGGATTATCACTTAAGTCCTCAAAATTTACATTGTGTAAATAAAAATCACTTACCGGAAGAAGGGTATTTTTTAACTCAAAATTATTTTCTCCAGCAAAAAATAACCGATAGGTAAAAAGAAAAGCCGTATCCGTTTGGTTAATCAGGTAAATCTTGAATTTCTCCACCACATCATCATCAAAAACATCTTTGTCAAATATGGGCATTAATGCAAGAAACACTCCATTGTCCACCTTTATTTTCAGTGTTCCTTTTTCCTGTTTTACATTATCTATAAATATTTTTTTCTTTTCAATAATCCGCTTTTCTGAAAACATCTTGAAATAAGGAAAATCTATCTGATCCATATAGGCTGGAAAACGAACCCCTTTCACCTCTATCATCACCATCTTTTCATTCATAATCTCCACTACCTTTCCTTCTTCATTGGTAAGTAAAACGATTATTTTATCCCCCTCCTGGTACTTCATAAATTGCGCAATTATTGATTGAAAATTATTGATGCGAAGTTAACCTAGTTTAGCATGTAATAACGAGGCTTCCTAATGTGATTTTTCAAATAGAAGGATATTCACTATGATAAATTTAAATTAAAGGAAACTAAACTGACAACTTGCTTTTTTTATACCCATACAATAGGTAAATTACCAATCCAATGACGAGCCAGCCAAGAAACCAAGCCCAGTTGCTTTTAGTCATCCCAGTAAGCAAATACAAGCAGGTAATTAATCCCATCAATGGAATCAAGGAGTATTTTTTGAAGTAGGAAAGTATTGACAGCAGCACAGCAATTATCCAAAAAATAATCAAGGATATATTG
>CANJDY010000124.1 GCA_947472635.1 Chitinophagaceae bacterium | reverse complement strand
TTGAACATCCAATAGTTCGATTGTAAATACTAGATTTGAATTGGGTGGAATAGATGCCCCCGCTCCTGCACTTCCATAACCCAAGGAAGGAGGAATATACAAAATAACAGAACCGCCTTTTTGAACTAAGGGAATTCCAATCTGCCAACCGGTAATTAACTGTCCGAGCGAAAAGGCAACACCTGTGCTATTTTGATCAAAAGGGGTGGCAGAAGTAGTTAATCTTCCGATATACTTCACCGTTACAGTAGAGCAAACCACTGGGGTGGTTCCAGATCCAGGAGAATTAATTTTATAAAATATTCCGCTTGAATGCTGGGTATAAGGCAATGAATTAGCGTCTAACCATGCCTTTAAACTGGTGATTTCTGCAGCACTTGCCACTGCGGTGGGTGCCGTGTAAGTACATTTTTCAGCCGTGGACGATTTGTTACATGCTGATAACAACAATGTTAAAGCCAGCATGAGTGAAAATAATTTTTGCATGATTTTTTTTTAATTAATGGATGTTGGATGTATTGATAGATTTTTTTCCTTTGATTTAAGTTCTTTATAAAGTTGCTCATTCATTTCCCACTTATACTGCATTCTGAAATATGCATAAAAAAAAACCACCGCCAACATAGCGACTACGGCAGTAAAAAACATACCAGGTGAGGTGCCTGAAATTTTCATATACCAATCGGGCAGAAAAATTCGAATCACTACCACCAATAAAATAATAGGGAGCCCAAACAATAATGCCATTGGAAAACCGCTGGTAAGTTTACTCATAAAAGTATTTTGCCTTTCCCGGTTCGTTTCCCAATACCGAAGAAAAGACATCTCCTTTTCACTAATCATTTTGTAAAGTTAACCAATTAATGGGATGTAGTTTTGCAAAGTGAGTAATATTAAGTAGGTTTGGATTAACTAAAGGCAGTTTTGTGAAAATAGAACGGATGATCGTACGATACTTGTACACTAACAAAAAAGTAACCCTTCAGGGTATTGGTACTTTTATTTTAGATCCATCGATACTTTTACCGCATGGTACTGAAAAAGAGAAAGATATCGTAATGCCCGAAAACGCCTTTCAATTTGAATTCGACTTAAAGGCCGGGGAAGACATAGGATTGATTGGTTACATTGTACAACATACCGGCAAAATGTTTCCACTTGCTTCCTCCGATCTTGATTCCTACGTTACGTTGGCAAAACAATTTTTAAATATTGGCAAACCCCTCGTTATTGAAGGTGTAGGAACTGTTCAAAAAACACAACAGGGAGATTACCAATTTATTCCTGGTAATTTTATAACCCCTAAAATAGATGATTTCCCGAAACAAATAAGAGAGAAGAGAGACGATACGATATCTTTTGAGAGTGAAGGAAAAGTAAATAACAACCTCAGAAATTTATGGATGGCCTTAGCCGCTTTCGCAATAATTCTAGTAGGAATGGGAATTTATTATCTACTAAGCTACAATAAGGCAGTTGAAACCTTGCCGCCAGCTGCAGACATTGCTAAGTTGGACACCCTTAAAAACACAACCGACACGCTCCTCAATATTGCACCTAACACAACCAGCACTCAAAAAGACAGTGTCAATTTTAAAATTGTATTAAAAGCATACCCTTCCTTAGAAACTGCAGATAAGGCACTTAAAAAACTCACCACATTTGGACACAAGGTAATCTTACTGAATGTAGATTCCACGTTATATGAAGTAGCTATGCCCTTTACAACGCCCCTTTCAGACACGTTACGTGCAAAAGATTCATTGCGTGGTTTTTTTGGCGGAAAACCTTATGTAAAATTGTAGAGGAAAACAAATTGGGTGATTAGTAAAAATTACATTGGTTATGAACTCAACCCCCATACAAAAAGCTTCCCTTGTTTTTGGATTACTGTCCATAACCGAATTAGTTTCCCTGCAATTTGGCTTTACCTTCCTGCATACCCTGACCAAACCCTTGCTAATGCCCGTATTGATTGGCATGCTTTACTACTCAGGTATCGCTGGTACTAAAAGAAAATGGATACTAATCGGATTGTTTTTTTCCTGGCTGGGTGACCTTTTTTTATTATTGGATTCCAAAGGGAGTATTTTTTTTATCGCAGGCCTAGTAAGTTTTTTGATTACCCATATCTTTTATATCCTTTACTTTTTATCAATTAGTAACCCAGCTCCTTCTCTGCTAAAAAAACAACCCTTATTGATACTATTGACCCTATGTTATGGCAGCTCATTGGTATGCTTATTATTCCCCTATTTAGGCGAATTAAAAATACCGGTGATAGTTTATGCAACTGTTATTTGCAGTATGTTATTGAGCAGCTTGCACATTTATAATAAAATTGAAAAACCTGCCAACCTATTTTTCTTTTTAGGGGCAGCACTCTTTGTAATTTCAGATTCCTTATTGGCAGTCAATAAATTTTATCAGCCTATACCAATGTCTGGAGTATGGATAATGCTGAGTTATTGCTCAGCTCAATATTTAATTGTAAAGGGAAGTACCAGATTGATTACTACAAAACAGACATCGAAATAATAACCATTTGATTTAGTAATTAACATTGCTCTAATGCCTGTAAAATATCTGCCAGTATATCTTCCACATGCTCCAACCCAACAGAGATTCGGATAAGCCCTGAAGTTATATTGGTAGCCAAGCGCTCCTCCTCCGTCAACTTTGCATGGGTAGTACTAGCGGGATGAGAGGCAATGCTTCGAGTGTCTCCAAGATTGGCTGTAAGGGAAAGCATTTTCAGGCTATTTAAAAAAATACGACCAGTTTCCAGACCACCTGCCAGATTGAAACACAGAATTCCTCCACCATTTTGCATTTGTTTGATGGCAATTTCATATTGTGGATGGCTAGGCAGAAAGGGGTATTTCAAAAAGCTGATTTTTGGATGGTGTTGCAATGCAGTAGCAATATGCAAGGCATTCTTAGCATGCCGTTCCATACGCACATCCAATGTTTCGAGGCTCTTGCTCAATACCCATGCATTAAAAGGCGACATCGCCGGACCTGTACTTCTGCAGAAAGCATAAATATCCTGTATCAATTCTTTTTTGCCCACTACAACCCCACCCAACACACGGCCCTGTCCATCTAGCCATTTTGTAGCGGAGTGAACTACCAAATGCGCACCCAAATCAATAGGGCGCTGGCAAACTGGTGTAGCAAAACAATTATCAACATTTAAAATAAGGTTGTATTTTTTAGCCAATATACTTACCTTTTCTATGTCAATAATCGCCAACCCCGGATTGGCAGGGGTTTCTAGGTAAATCATTTTCGTATTGGGGCGTATAGCAGCCTCCCACTCTTCTGGCCGATCGGCACTTACATAACTAAATTCTATACCGTAATTGGGCAAATATTTTTTTATCAAGGTATGGGTACTCCCAAAAATAGAATTACAGGATAAAAGGTGATCACCTTTTTTCAACAATGCCATAAAAGAAGCAAAAACAGCACTCATTCCCGATGCCGTGGAATAACCAGCCTCTGCCCCTTCAAGTGCCACCATTTTATCAGTAAACTCCTGCACACTAGGATTACTAAAGCGACTATAAATATTATCATCCGTTTCATCAGCAAAGGCGGCGCGCATTTCTTCGGCATTGTCAAAACAAAAACTACTGGTCAGAAACAAGGGAGTGGAATGTTCCATCTCATTGGTACGATCAGTTTGTATGCGAATAGCCTGTGTAATTGGGTTCATATTTGAAATATCAATCCCAAACTTGCCCTTCCCAAAGGAAGATTAGCGAGCATAGGGAGTTATAAAATTGCTCCATTTTTCATTTTCCGAATGAAAAATATGAATGAAGCGTTTCTTTAAAAACTACTGTTTGCAATTTATGTGATATAAAATTGAAAATACAGGTTCGGATTATTTTCTCTGAGAACAATGCCTTACATATCAATAAAATAATTACTATTTATAGTAGCATTAATAATAAAATTGAACGAACATACTATTCATTAGGAAGCTATTTACGGGTTCACCCTTACCTCCCAAGTGAGATGAGTTCCTCCACGACGAAGCGTTTCAGCAACTGAGCAGTATTTATCCATAGATAAATCGCAGGCTCGCTGTGCCTTATCGAGATCAATAGTACCGGTTAGCTCAAATACTATTTTTACATTTTCCCAGAGGGAGGGTTCTTTACCGGCTTCCCTTTCACCTTCAATCTTCATCGAAAAATTTTCAATGGTCTGGCGTTGTTTTTGCAGTATCATCACGATATCAATAGCGCTGCATCCTCCCATTCCCATTAATAGAACCTGCATCGGTCGAATACCAAAATCCTGTCCACCACTTTCAGCACTGGTATCCATTTTTAACACATGTCCACTGGCGTCGATGGCTTCAAAGCCAAAATCTCCCGCTACCCGATTTAAATTTATTTTGATCATTTCTCAATATTTTTACAAATATAAATGCTGCAAGCCTTTACTTTGCATTTTTTACACGTATACTTATAGAATGAACTTCTTTCATTATCCACATACAATAGCATTGGAAGGCGGTGAGTCACTCGCCGAGCTAACCATTGCCTATACCACCTATGGGACAATGAATGCAGACAAAAGCAATGTCGTATGGATCTGCCATGCCCTCACAGCCAATTCAGATGCTGCAGACTGGTGGAATGGGGTGGTAGGATCAGGTCATATTATTGACCCCGAAAAGCATTTTATCGTTTGTGCCAACATCCTAGGCTCTTGTTATGGTACTACAGGTCCACTCAGCATTGACCCAGCTACCCAAGCCCCTTATTACAGCAGCTTTCCATTAGTAACCATCCGTGACATGGTGAAGGCGCATATCCTTTTACGTGAGCACCTAGGAATAGAAAAGATATTCTTATTAATGGGTGGCAGTATGGGTGGCTATCAAGCTATGGAATGGTGCATCCTTGAAAACGATAGAATTGGACAGCTTTTTTTATTGGCTACATCAGCTACAGAAAGTGCCTGGGGAATCGCCGTGCACTCGGCCCAGCGATTGGCTATAGAGGCGGACCAAAGCTGGCAGTCACCCTCAGCAGAAGCCGGTGCAAAAGGACTGAAAGCTGCAAGAGCAATCGGCATGCTCACCTATCGTAATTATAGTATCATGGTAGCACAACAAGCAGACCCTGATGCTGAAAAGCTGGACCAATTTAAAGCCGCTTCCTATATTCAATACCAAGGCGGTAAATTGGTGCAACGCTTTAATGCTTTCAGCTATTGGTTACTTACCAAGAGTATGGATAGTCACCATATTGGGAGAGGCAGAGGTGGAAATGCAGCGCTGATTTTGAAAGATATTATCCAAAAAACCCTCATTATTGCTATCAACAGTGATATCCTTTGTCCTATTGCAGAGCAACAATTTTTGAACCGCCATATCCCCAATGCAAATTTGGTGGTGATTGATTCCAATTATGGACACGATGGCTTTATAGTAGAGTCTGCCATAATCTCCCAACATCTTGCAAGGTGGATGAGAATGTAAGTTCACCGTAAATAATTAACTGAGGTATAAAATAAGGAAAACAGCTTGTCCCACTTACGATTTTACCCTTTTTCTAAAATCTAAATCCTGGAAATAATTCAACCTAAGTACGTGTAAATTTCTGAATTGATACCCTGTTGACAATTGCTGAAAAAGATCTAGATAGCCTAGCTGAATATTATTACCCTCTGTTATTTTGAATTTTAAACCAACCGAAACTCTATTTTGGTCAAAATAATTGAATACAATTTGCTTACCCACATTAATGAATATTTCTTCACTCAAAATTAAGGAAAGCCTATTTTTTGCCCACCCATTTTTACTTAGGGGGAAATCTCCCGAAATATTATATCGAAAACGAAAATTAAAACTATTACTGGGCGCAAGGGTGGAATCATTTAAAAGACCTTTTCTAAATCTCTCTTCCAACCTAAGCCCTTGAGTAATTTTTTTTGACGCAAAGTGATTAGTTAATTGAATTTGCTGCCACAGACGATTCTCGGGCTTCGTGACGCTTATTTTTGAGGAAGCCGGAAATATGGAGCCATAAGCATACCCAACAGATAATTTGATAAAATCATTTACACCCCACGAAAGGGCTGCCGAAACAAGACTTTGTGATAATTTATTAACAGAATGGTCCATTGAACGCAAATTAGATTCGGCTATAAGATTCAATTTATTACTTACCCTAAACTGACCAGAATAACCAATCCAATATTGGCTGGTTACTTCCGTTTTTTTAATATCTTGAGCATTGACCGAAAAGGCAAAAAATACTACTAAAAAAAAAGACAAAAATTGTATTTTCATTTTTAAAAATAAAATTTAAAACAAAGGATATATCTACTATTGACTAGCTAAAGGAATTTTATCAATAATGTCAGTAAAAATAAAAAGTGAAATTTATAGGTACTTTTAATTGAATACAGATTCCCAATCACTATTTAACAAATATATTAAAATGACAAATGAAAAGTAAAACTGTTATTATTACTTACTTTTAAACACTTTATAAAGATATAAAACTTCAACAGCTTATAAAAAAACTGCCCGATAAATGGTAATCAGGCTACAAAATATAACCACGATTCCTACGGCAATAAACATTTTTTTAGTGGGCAATTTGGAGGTAAGCATAGCAGAAAATGGAGCAGTAACAATACCACCTATTAATAAGCCGGCAACAATATTCCAATGCTGGATACCAATGGTGAAAATAAATGTAATGGCACTGGCTACCGTTAGAATACATTTAGCAAAAGTGGAACTACCAATCACGTAACGAGGAGTATGTCCATTTTTAATAAAAGTGCCGGTTACCAATGGACCCCAGCCACCTCCGCCAAAAGAATCAATGAAACCACCTACCAATCCAAGCCTCGAAATATTTATCTTTTTCTTATGCTGGCTTCCATCCTTTGCCTTGAACGCATTTTGTAGAATCCTTATCCCTAAATACATCGTATAAAAAGCAATGAAAGGCTTGGTCATTTTTGAATATCTTTCTCCTACATACGTTAATAGCAAGGCCCCTGTAACAGCTCCAATAATTGCTGGTATAGCCAAAGACTTGGCCAGTTTTTTATTGATATTACCCAACTGCCAATGACTAACCGATCCGGCAGCACTGGTAAAAGATTCAGCAGAATGAATACTTGCACTGATAACCGGAGGAGGAACATTTAGCACTAGCAAAATAGTGGTGCAGATTACACCATATCCCATCCCCATTGACCCCGCCACCACTTCGGCACTAAACCCTACCAAAAGCATCCAATAAAATAAATGATTATCCTTGTGCAAGGCAAGTTGCAATTGAGTAAGCTGTTCAGCGGAAAGAAAAAGATAGGTCAATAACACAATGATTGCAACCACTGAAAGGGCAACCATATATTTATTCAACACTTTTCTTCGTGAGGAAACCAACTCATTGACTGAGGAAACGACTTCACTCGTTTGTGTAATATTTTCAATCGTTTCTTCAGGTGTATTCGTTTGCATACTTATTGATCTTGAGATAGGTTTTTAGTAATTTCATTCAACTGCTTCACTTTTTCTGCAAAATCGCCACTCATTTTATTTCTTATTAGTTGCATATTACCCAACAATTCATCGATTTCATCCGGCAAGGTTTCATTCAGTAACTCCTTTACCCTTTTGGCAATCGTGGGAGATTTACCATTGGTGCTGATAGCAATCTTTAGATTTCCTTTTTGCACTATTGAACCCAGATAAAAATCGCAGAGTGCTGGTTTATCTGCAGCATTCACCAGCTTGCCTTTCGCTTTGGCATCGCTACTCACCCGCCTACTCACCGACGCTTCATTTACTGCTGCAAAAACAATGTCTGCATCGTCAATGTCGGAGGATTGATAGGGACGTTCAATTAATAACACATTGTCCTTACCCGCCACCAAATCCCTTATCTCTTCACTTATCTGAGAAGCTACAATCCTGATCTTTCCTCCGGGAGCATTTTGCAATACCACTGATAATTTTTCCAT
>CANJDY010000123.1 GCA_947472635.1 Chitinophagaceae bacterium | reverse complement strand
GCTAAATCATCATCTGTAAGGATTAGGGCTGCAGCGCTTTTGGCAACTTCACTTCCCCTGTCGCCCATCGCAATTCCAATATGTGCTGCTTTTAGTGCTGGTCCATCATTTACACCATCACCGGTCATGGCCACTATTTCGCCATTGTCTTTGAGTGCATCAATTACTTTAAGTTTTGCTTCGGGAAACATGCGCGCAAAAATATTTACTTGTCTAACTTTTTGTTGTAAAGATTCCCTACTAAGCGTTACAATATCTTGTCCAGTAAGCACTTCGCCATTGTAATCTATTTTTACCTGTCGGGCAATTGCCAAAGCGGTTTCAGGGTAATCGCCAGTAATCATTTTTACCGATATACCGGCATCCTTAAATGTTTGAATGGTTTGTACCATATTTTCTTTCGGAGGGTCCTGAAATGCTACCAATCCTAGAAATTCAAATACAAATTCTTGCTGTGCAGTAGGCCAATTAGGCTGGGTCCACATTCCTTTGCCCACTCCTAACACCCGATATCCCAATTTGGCATAGGAAAGGGATTGTTTTTCTATCGTTCCAATAGTAGCAGCAGATAAATTACTTTGTCTCATAATTGCTTCCGGAGCACCCTTTGCTGCAATGATGGTTTGTCCCTTACTGTCTTTAAAAATATGCGTCATCATAGGGGGCTTTCCTTCAATGGGATATTCATGTACTTGGTTATATTGTTTTCTCTTGTCACTAGCGGCAGTCAATTCATACAAGGTATGAATGGCCTGTTCCATTGGGTCAAAGGGGTTGGTTTCGCTGCTCCACATCGCATATTCAACTAATTCACTTGGTAGGGTAGCTTTTTGCTTTAGTTCAACTGAAATGTCCATTAGGGCATCGTAAAGAAAAGCGATACTCATTTTATTTTGTGTAAGCGTACCTGTTTTGTCAACGCAGATAACTGTTGCAGATCCTAGCGTTTCAACATACTGAGGTTGTTTTACGATGATATGATTGCGAAGTAAACGAAATGCTCCCAAAGCTTGGAAAGTACTGAATGCTACAGGAATTTCTTCTGGAAGAATACTCATCGCTAAGGTGAGTCCCTGTAAAAAAGATTGTACCAGATTGCCTGATTGATAATAATTAAACCCAACTACTAGTAAAAATGCAATTGCACCAACCCATACCATATTGCGAACAAAGGAACGGATCTGGTTTTGAAGCGGTGTTTTTACAATGGTAATTTCTTTCATCGACCAACCGATTTTTCCAAATTGTGTATTCAACCCTACGGATGACACTTGTATGGTAGCACTTCCACTGGTAACGAGTGTTCCCTTGTACACGATGGTATGATTGTCGGATGTTTTGTTGACCGCAAAAGATTCCCCTGTTAAAATAGATTCATTGAGCGAAAAATCATTTGCAGCTAGAATGAATCCGTCGGCAGCTACTACTTCGCCTTCTTCTAGGAGTAATATGTCATTGACGACGATTTGCTCGGTGGCAATTGCCAACAGTCCCCCATTTCGTAGCACTTTTGCAGTAGGAGCAGATAGTTTTTTTAATGCCAGTACAGCATTCTTACTTCTATATTCTTGAAAAAGGGATATGCCCGCCACAATAAATATGGCTACTAGCATGATGCTTCCTTCCTTGAACTGAGCCACCGCAAAATAAATAATACATGCCGATAGCAGTAGAATAAACATCGGTTCTAATACAACTTCTTTTAGCACGTTGAGTAGTACCCGATCTTCGTGCATTTCCAAGGTGTTACTGCCAAAAGTTTTTCTAGAAACAATCACCTCTGCTTCTGTTAAACCCTGCTTATCTATTTTTTTGTCCATGGTATTAACTTTATAAGGATAAAATAACCTAAAGTAATAGCAGGATATGGGATTTAAATATACAATATAGTAAATTCAAAAATCGAATAGTGTAGTGGTTGCCGAAAAGTTACAAAAGCAATTAAAAAACTACATCAATGAATGATCTTTCCATCTTCCATCTCAATAATTCGGTGGGTTCTTTCAGCAAAATGTTGATCGTGGGTTACTATCAGTAATGTCTGTTTATATTCATCTGCCAATTTTTTGAAAATGTCAAATACGAGTTCACTGTTTTTTTTGTCTAAGTTACCTGTTGGTTCATCCCCCATAATAATATAAGGGTCATTTATCAGGGCTCTTGCAATGGCTATCCGTTGTTTTTCCCCGCCAGATACCTGGTGTGCCTTTTTTAAAGCAAGATGACCAATGCCCAGCATAGTCAATTTTTCCATTGCCCGGTGCTCAACTTCCTTTTCCTCATATCTGTTCAGTTTTAATCCTGGCAGCATCACATTTTTAATTACACTAAATTCATTCAGGAGATAGTGAAATTGAAAAACAAATCCAATTTTTTCATTTCGTATTTTAGCTAACTGCGATTCTTTTTTAGAAGAAACTGGTTCATTATCTATCAATAACTCACCTTCAAAATCAGAGTCCATCGTTGATAAAATATATAAAAGCGTAGACTTTCCGCAACCCGATTTTCCAGTAAGAGAAACAAAATCACCCTTCTTAATAGAGAAACTAACATCCGTAAGTACCCGAAAAGTTACGGGGTCGTAAAAATTCTTATTAATTTTCCTTGCTTCTAAAATAATTTGATTCATGCTATTTGCCTCTTATAATAATTACCGGATCGACCTTACTCGCCTTTTGGGCTGGAAACCACCCAGACAGATAAGTAGTAATCAATGAGAAGGTAGACCCTATTAAATAAAATACCGGATTATAATTAATTGGATAGGTTTTGATGGTGGGTAGGGCGGCTGTATTAAAAGGGATCTGGTCAATCACAGCAGATAAAATATAACCAAAAAGTAACCCAAACAATCCCCCAAAAAAACCAATGCTCAAGGCGATTACCAAAAAAATAAGTTTAACATCTCTTCCCGAAAAACCGGTAGCTTTTAAAATTGCGATAGAATCC
The DNA here is from genome assembly GCA_947472635.1 of Chitinophagaceae bacterium. Next base: position 5,060 of record CANJDY010000123.1, on the reverse strand, counting down.
ATTTTCTCATAAATCATCATGTTCAAAATATTATATATTCCAAAACCCGCAACGATAAGCAACGTAACTCCCACAGAATAAGAAATAAGGGTTCTTACAAAACTTCCGGTCTCAAACTGTGAGTTGGCTGTCTGGATATCTTCGGCATCTAACTGAAATAGACCAGCATATTCTTTTGCTACTGTTGGTGCCATATTGATATCGGTGAGTTTTATCTGAATGTCAGTAATATAATTACTAGGTTTTCCTAATAATTTTTGAGCAGTTAAGATAGATGCATAACTCTGTGTTTTATCGAAATCCTGCAAGCCAGATTGAAGATATCCAACTACTTTTAATGGGAAACGTTCCCCCATGGCAGTGGTTACCTGTATGACGTCACCCACATTGGTCAATAATTTATCGGCAAGTCCCTTCCCCAGTATAATGCTATTGGGAACCCTACTGATATCCATTGCCGACCCGGAAACGATATAATCATTGAAATGAAATAGTTTGCTTTCAGACTCCACATCAATACCATTCACGACTCCTGTAATGGAAATAGAAACATCATTAAAAAAAACCTGTGCAGTAATTTTCGGGGAAAAACCCTGCACCCGATCATCTTTTCTAAGGGTTTTAATAATGTTGGCGCTATTGTAAATTTCGGACCTACTATTACTTGATTTTACCGATTGAATAAAATTATAGGAATGCTTGTACTTATTGGTACTATTGATAGGCTGATGGCTATTGGGTTTAATTTCGTTGTAGAGCCGGATATGGGGAGTTCTATTTAGGATTAATCCATCTAACAAGTCATTTAGACCAGTCATAAAACTCAGTAATGTAATAAACATAGTAATGCCAAATGTAACACCAATAGCTGCCACCAAAGTTTGTTTCCACCTTGCCAGTAGCATGGAGGAAGCAATAGAACCTATTAATTTATAATTCATTTTCCGGCATTATTATGATGTCTGTAACACTTAGCCCTTTAGTAATTTCTACTTTTTGGTAATCTTTTAGTCCAGTGGTGACTTTTCTTTTTTCATGGTTTTGCATCAGCACATAATCGCCTGCTAGTAAATAATTTCTCGGTATTAGCAATGCTTTGTCTTTTTGTTGTATCACAATATTGGCTTCACAAGTTAGGTTGGGATACAAGGAAGGGGGTTGTTTTACGAAAACAGCATCCACCGTAAATGATTTTGTTCGCTCATTCATCATGGGTATGATTTTATCTACGATGGCTTCAAATACAGTATCCTTGTAGCTATCCATGCTGAGTACTATTTTTTGGCCCAGTTTTACCCGGGTGATATCGTATTCATCTACTTGTAATTCTATCATAAAGCTATCGGTAGAACCAATGAGTGCAACCGGACTTTGTGTAGTAACCATTTCACCTTTTTTCTTAAAAATATTATAGACTCTTCCAGCTGTCTCACTTTTGATATTAAAATCACTAGCAATTGAAGAACTGAGTTGTAAATTCTTTTTTGATTGCTTTTCTTGAAAACTACTTTGTTTTTTTAGTTCTGTGTAGCGCAGCTTTGCAGCTTCAAAGCTGTTGACAGAATTTTTATAGGCCAATTCCCGCTGTTCCAAATCATTGTGGCTTCCAATTTGTTGCATCCAAAGATTCCGCTGCCTTGTTAAAAGCGAGGCATCCTGTTGCATTTTAGCTTCTGTTAGTTCTATATTAATTTTAAGCTGGTCCAATTTTTCTGTATTGGCATTTACTGTAGAGTAGTCCGCAGCAATTTTTGCCAGTTCGGTATTCAGTTGTGCCGTATTATTTGTTAATCGGATGATGGGATCTCCTTTTTTTACCAATGCTCCTTCGCTAACCAATACAGTTGCTATTACCCCATTTACACTGGAATATACCTGGTATTGACTTTTACTCTTCATTACACCTGATGCATAAACTGACTCAGTGATTTTTTCTTGAATTGGTTGGATGGATGCCTGCTTAGTTTTACAGGAAACCAACAATATAAAAACGAGCCCGAGTAGCGCTGCCAACTTTACCATATTAAATTTTATTGAATCCTCTAAGCTACTTAATTATGCCCATAACGGAACGATAAATATTATAAAATACAGAGTTATATACGCTTAAAAATTATATGTTTAAAATGAATTAGTTGGCCCTATGCAATCAGTTAAATTTCAAAAAAATAGAGCAACCACTACAGCTGAAAGTGAATTGGAGCTACTATTGGTGTGGATTCGTTTCATTGCCTTTCCTTTTGCTATCTTTGAGTATCTATCAGCCAGGCCATCGTTCTCCCTCACGAGGGTGGAAGGAAAGTCCGGACAGCAAAGGGCAACACACCGGTTAATTGCCGGGGCTCGTTTTAAAGCGGGTACAGACAGTGCCACAGAAAATAACCATCTTGCTTTCATAGGCAGGATAAGGGTGAAAACGTGAGGTAAGAGCTCACGATTTGTATGGGTAACCATACAAGTGGGTAAACCTTGTGTGCTGTAATGCCATGTACACTAACGTTTGAGAGCGGCTCGCTCAATGTTTCGGTTTGCGCCGATGCAGCGTTGGAGGGTAGGCAGCAAGATCATAACAGTAATGTTGTGGCAAGATAAATGATGGCCATTCCGGTTTTACCGGAACCACAGAATCCGGCTTATCGGCTGATAGATTTTTTATTATGTAGGGCGGTGACTCACCGCCCCAAGAGGTAGCCACTGTTCTCATTTTTCCATTTTCCCTTTTTTAAATATATATAGGAAACCAATAATATCGTAGTCCAATAGATGAGTTCATTGCTCCATGCAAGTTCTAAAGAAATATAATGGACTTTCATAAATAGCCAGGTATAACACAGGTAAATAGAAATTGCTATAATTTCAATGGCTAGATTCATCGTAGTTTTACCAGTACCCGTTACTCCATTAAGCCAAATATTGGCAATACTCATAACCATCAACCCAATGGAAACTATCCTTAACACAGGAATTCCATTGGCAATAAATATGCTGCCCTGATCAAATAATCCAAAGAATTGTTCAGGAAATAGATTAATGAGTAGGCACATCGCTGAGCAACATCCTAGGCTAAGCAGCATAATGCGATTAATAACTGGTAGTACTAGGTCTTTTCTTTGCTGACCCATTAAATTACTTACCATCGTATTACAGGTTGCTGCAAATGCCCATACAAAAACACCCACCAATCCAAATACATTTCTCATCGTATTGCTGATAGCCTTGGCTTCTATTCCGCGTTCTTCTATTAAAATGAAAAAGACCAGCCATGTGCTAACGCTGATTACAAACTGAAGGGTTAGGGGAGCGGCTACACGTAGTATTTCTTTGGATTTAATTTTATCGTAACTGTATTTTTTAAAAAGTGAATACTGCTGCTTTAGTCCTGATCTAAACAACACTAGCAACAGCACTATACAACCGGTTGCCTCTGAAATAATGGAGGCAATTGCGGCTCCATTGAAACCCATTTTAGGAAATCCTAGGTGGCCAAAAATTAACAGGTAGTCGAGTAAAATATTAAGTAGTGCCTCAGCTATAAATCCGATGATTAGGTACCTACTATTGAGTGACGATACCAAAAAGGCATTCCCCATTTGAAAAAGGTACAAGAAAGGGAGTCCTAGGATCCTGATTTTCAGAAAACTCATCTCTTGCGGAAAAGAAGTGGGGGAAGCTACCTGTTGCAGAATGTAGGGAGCAATGAACCATGTAACCACAATCCCCATTCCTGCAAATTGCAAACTGATGCGTATGCCCTGTGCCAAAATTATTTTAAAGGATCCAGTGTCTCCACTGCCTGCATACCTCGAAAAAACAGTTTGCATGGCATTATTGAGTCCATGGCCAGCTACCGCAAAAATCAAATAATAAACGCCCGTTATTCCTGCGTTACCCAGCGATTCGGTACTTAAATTTCCTAAAAAAATACTATTCGTTAGCATATTGATTTGAGGAATCAGTAATGCAAGCGTTATGGGTAATGCGATAGAGAGTATTTGTTCATAGGTAACCTTTACTTTTAAATTATTAATTGTCCTTTCGCTTTCCATATATCAGTAAAATTATCTTATTTTGCTATATTAAACTTAACTATTGAATCCATCATTCCAAATTCTGCCTTCCAGTATAGATGCTGCAAATGCCATTTTATATATTGAAATCAGCTCACAGGGCCTCAATTATGTCATTTTGAGCAATCAAGTGGCTATCGGTTTGGCTTTTTATAATTTCAATGGTATACCTTCTGAACAGCAGGCAGCCGATCATATTCACCAAATCATAGCCGAACAATCATTTTTGCAACAGAAATATGCTGCGGTACATATTATTTATAGCTATACAGCTTCTGTATTGGTACCGCAGGATTTTTTTGGTGATACTGAGCACAAGGCAATGTTGGAATTAGTGCATGGTAATTGTGGTGACTGTATTATCAGGACTGACTATATAAAGGAACATTCCATTCATAATGTGTTTAGTGTTCCACAGGTAATTGATCAGGTAATGACTGGCTATTTTAATACGGCATCACACAAACACTATTTTTCTTTATTATCAATTTTGGAATCTGGATTAGCTAATCATTTGTATTGCATATTTAGTCCAGGTCATGTGAAAGTGGTATTTAAAAAAGCGGGAAAACTTCAAGCTGTCCAGCTTTTTGTATTTAAAACCCCCGAAGATGCAGCTTATTATCTGCTGAACCTTTGCCAGAGCTTTGAAGTAAAAGCAGCTGATTGTGAACTAAAATTGAGCGGTATGATAGATGAAAGTTCCGCCTTGTACAAAGAGTTGTATAAATATTTCTTGCATATCCAATTTGAACGTTTATCTGAAACATTCACCTATCCTGAAGAAATGGATCAATACCCAAACCATTATTTTAGTCATTTATTTTCTATTGCAGCATGCGAATAATCAGTGGTATCCATGGGGGCAGAAGAATCAATCCTCCTTCGAAAATGCCTTATACCCGGCCTACCACGGATATTGCAAAGGAAGGCCTTTTTAATGTCATTCAAAATAACTTAGCTATTGAGTCGTTAGTAGTTTTAGATCTTTTT
>CANJDY010000122.1 GCA_947472635.1 Chitinophagaceae bacterium | reverse complement strand
GTTACCCATGCTATCTTTTCTCCATGGTGAAATATATGTCCTAGTTCGTCCAGATCCGCATCCTCGCTGCCCATATAATAAACAGGCACAAAATTATTTTCAGGAAAAGCTAGTTTCAATTGTTCAGCAAGTTTTGCAACATGCAAAATTTTATAGATAAAATAAAGGGGGCCGGTAAAAATATTGGGTTGGTGGGCGGTGGTAATAGAAAAGGTATTTTCTAGTTCTAATAACTCGATATTATCAGCCACTAACTTGCTAACATGAACAGATTCGTATTGTTTTTGTAAAAGGGTCACCAATAATTTCCGATTGGTAGGAAACTGTTTACGCTGGCCAATAGCCGCTTTCATTCCCTCAATAGAAACTGGATGATTGTAAAAAGGTTGAATAGAAGGTGAGGGTTGAATATAATCCAATACCGTTCTGGAAAAAAAGCCCGTTTGTGCGTAGGTTAAAAAAGATGCCGTACAGTCCATTCGCTTTGCTGAGTTAATAAATATTATGGTTTAATAGACCACTAAAAACAATATAGCCAAAGCTATTTTCACAAAAAAATTATCAATTATCCTTTATCCAGTTTTTAATTAAACAATTGTTCCCTCCAAATCATAATCAAATGCCTTATTAATTTTTACGTTTACAAATTCGCCGATTACAAGTTTCTTATTACTTTGAATAATCACTTCGTTATCAACTTCCACACTATCAAATTCTGTACGGCCCAAATAGCGGCCGGCTTCCTTTTTATCAACCATCACCTTAAACGTCTTTCCCAGTTTTTCTTGGTTCTTTTCTAGGCTAATTTCCTGCTGCACTTCCATAATTTCCTGTGCCCTTTCTTCTTTTTCGGCTGGAGGCACATCATCCACCAGATCATGAGCAGAAGTGCCTTCTTCATGACTATACGTAAAGATACCGACTCTATCGAAACGCATTTTTTGAATAAACGTTTTTAATTCTTCTACATCATCTCTTGTTTCGCCAGGAAAGCCAGCGATTAAAGTAGTACGTAAACAGATATTTGGAATTCGGTTGCGAATATTCCCCACCAAATCTTCCATCTCTTCACGAGTTATCTGGCGCTTCATCTGCTGTAGCATATTATTAGCCGCGTGCTGTAAAGGCATATCCAGATAATTGCAAATATTATCTCTTTCTTTGATTGCATCAATTATTTCAAGTGGAAATTTAGAAGGATACGCGTAATGTAACCGAATCCATTCAAGCCCTTTTACATCTGCCAACGCATGCAATAGTTTGGGTAATTCCCTTTTTTTATAAATATCTAGTCCGTAGTAAGTAAGTTCTTGGGCTATTAGCATCACTTCCTTCACTCCTCTATCAACCAACCGCTTTGCCTCATCCACCAAGGACTCAATCGTTCTACTTACGTGTTGCCCACGCATCAATGGTATCGCACAAAATGAACAAGTGCGATTGCATCCTTCACTTATTTTCATATAGGCATAATGTTGAGGAGTGCTTAACAAGCGTTCCCCAATTAGATCGGCCTTATAATCAGCTTCAAATTGTTTCAGTATCAGCGGCAGCTCCATCGTGCCAAAATAAGCATCCACTTCTGGAATCTCAGCTTCCAAATTATTTTTATACCGCTCGCTCAGACAACCTGTAACGTACACTTTATCGATTTTACCCCTACGTTTCAGCTCCACTTGCTGTAAGATCGTATTTACACTTTCCTCCTTGGCTTTTTCAATAAAACCACAAGTATTGATAATAACTATATTATGGTCTTTTTTGCCACTTTCATGAACTACTTCAATCTCATTGGCAATTAACTGACCACTAAGCACCTCACTATCCACCATGTTTTTACTACACCCGAGGGTTATAATGTTTACTTTATCCTTATGTATTGTCTTTGTCTTCATAAATTATTGATGGCAAAGGTAATAAGTTTGCGGTAGACAGGCTATTCTTATGAAAGGATATCCTCCACCGCTAAGGGAAACTCATTTACCCTCCCACCAATAGTCATTTTCAGGCTCCCCCCACCAAACCCAATTGGCTACAATATATTTTCTCTTCTCGGCGTTAACATTACAAAATCCCCTGTACCCGAAAATGGTATAGGTTTTATCCAATTGATCCTTTTGAATAAACCTTGCAGCATGTTTTGGTATGAAGAAGAAATCAAACGATTAGAATCCGTTACCGCCGGATTGAACAATGAGTCGCGACTAGTATTTTATGGTAGCTCCTCCGTCAAACTTTGGAAAACACTCGAGCAGGATTTTAAAGGCTACTCACCATTGAATATTGGTTTTGGAGGATCCACACTGGCAGCCTGCAGTTGGTACTTTGAGCGAGTATTTACAAACCTTCGACCATCGGGGATTATTATTTATGCCGGCGACAACGACCTAGGAGATGGAAGAAATCCAGAAGAAGTACTCCTTTTTTTCAATGCGTTCTTGCAATTCGCCCGTCATCGATTTGGCGATATCCACATAGGCTTTATCTCTATAAAACCGAGTGTAAAACGCTGGAATATCGTAGATAAAATAAGAGACACCAACCGCCTAATTGAAGCGTTCATCAATAAATCGGGTGACAATATTTCTTTTATCAATATTTACGACCTGATGACAGATGAAACAGGTTATCCAAAACACGAATTGCTGGAATTAGACGGATTACATATCAATGAAAAGGGATATCAACTGTGGAAAGAAATGATACTAAAGCGGGTAGCAAAAGAAAAGCTGGGAAATCCTATTAATTAAGACGAAGGATTATTATTTTGTTGGACGGGCATATAGCCAACTTTCAATAAAATAAAGAAATGAAAAGGGAATACATAAAATGGTTTAGCTCCAATTTACAAAGAGAGATGGAGTTGCTCATTTTTGGACATGCTGGATCACCGGTATTATTGTTTCCTACCAGAATGGGCAGATTTTACGACTACGAAAACTGGGGAGTAATTAAGGCCCTAGAGGAAAAAATTGTATCCGGAAAAAATCAATTGTATTGTTTAGATAGCATTGATGCAGAAAGTTTTTATTGTAAAAGCATCCCACCAACAGACCGAATCTATCGTTACACCTTATTTGAAAAATACCTACTCGAGGAGGTGATTCCATTTATCAAACAACAAAATAAAAATGAGCTTATTTCTGCAGGTTGCAGTTTGGGTGCCTACCATGCAGTAAATATCGCCTTCAGGCATCCGCACCTTTTCAAAAAAACTATTGGCATTAGTGGACGGTACGACCTTACAATTCAAGTGAAACACTTCGACAATTTGTTTGAAGGATACCTAGATGATACCGTTTATTCAAATATGCCGGCACTTTATATCCCAAATTTTTCAAGTAAAGAAAAGATCTCGCTCCAAAATCTAGACATAATACTAGTTGTAGGAAAAGAAGACCTCTTTGTTAAAAACAATCTCCAGTTGAGTGAGAGTCTGCGTAAAAAAAATATTCCGCACCAATTACATTTGGTAGAAGGGGAAGCCCATAAAGCTATCTATTGGGGCGCCTTATTGAATACTTATTTATAAAAATCTACCATTGGGATGAGATAAAGAATCAGTTTTTTACCGGCAAATGAAGCACCTCCTCTAAAAACCGGCTGGTTTCCCTTTCTACTCCAGCCACATCTTTTGATTTGATGGGCGAAGCAATTACATGATCACCAGTAAGTGGTAAGTCAATGGCCCTTTTTAAAGAATCTGCCGTAGACAACTGAACAAACATTTCTTTCATAGCACTCACTTTCACTACAAGATCTTGGTGTTTTTCATCTTTATAATAATCTAATAATAAAGTAGGTTGTTTGATCTTGCTAAAGGTCTCTTTATTCATAGTGGTTTCCAGCATTTCTTCAACAACTATAATAGCTTCCAGCCGATACGGCCTATTCCAGTATTGCTTGTAAATGGGTCGATTATCATCTGCCACCAAATACTTACTTCCCTTTACTAGCCTAGCAATCTCTAAGCCCCAAGGATTATTTAGCAGCCATGCGTTGGGGTCATTGATGGCAATATTGGGTGAGTACAACACAAGCGCTGCCACATCATTTGGATAAGCCGCTGCCAGTTGCAATGCCTGCGTTCCACCATTACTGGTTCCCATCAGTATCACTTTTTTACCCAACTTTTTTCCAATGGCCAGGGCTTGTTGAGCAGATTTCCAATAATTTTCCGCTGTTAGATTTACCAATTGCTCAGTAGTGTCAATACCATGTTCTGCTAACCTTGCCAGATATAAATTGCAGCCAAACTGCTTGGCAATATTCCTGTGAACCGGATTTCCTTCTTCCTGGCTAGCAGTAAATCCGTGCAAGTATACAATTGCATAATCTGTTATTTGCTTAAGAGAATCATTTGCCCATACAATCCTTGCCTCATTATTGGGTCGGAGATGATGAACCGCTTCTGCTGTGGAAATGAATTTTTCTAATTGATCGATGGAAGGAACGACCGGCATCTCAGTATTATAGTTTGTACTAGCTGGGTGAGGACCTAGCAAATAAACAATAACCAATAAAACCAATACAATCAATAGTTTCTTCAACCAATGCATACGATAAATTTTAGTGAAGATATATGTTTTAATGTTTATATAAAGCTATGTCTGAAAATAAAATTACCACTCAATTTACAACAAAAATTTTAGATGTATGTTTATCAATAGTATGGAATCAATCGATATAAATGAAAAGCAATACAATCTGTCATCCATTGAAAAGGATTGCTGGCAACGAATGATGAACGGAGCCTTGCAAAGCCGAAATCCATTCCATCATCCAGTAGTTGCCAATTCAAATGCTATGGGAGTAAATATGAGAACAGTGGTGCTAAGAGAAGCTTGCTCTTCTGAAAAAACACTGAGCTTTTTCACAGATATCCGATCGGGTAAGTGGGCAGAGATTCAACAGGATAAAGCAATCAGCTGGCTTTTTTATGATAGTGAAGCCCGCATCCAAATTAGGGCTAGCGGAATGGCTAGCTTACACCAAAACGATGAGCTGGCCAACCATGCCTGGGCCAATGTCAATCCAAACAGTCGGAAAAATTATTCGAGCTTACTCAGCCCTTCTGCAGAAATTATTGTTCCGCCAGATGGCATGCAAGAAGCTGTAGCAATTGCATCGGAAAAAAATGAAGCAGGGAGAAAAAATTTTGGAGTGGTAGTAAGTAAAGTCCTTTGGATGGAATGGCTTTGGCTCAATCCCCAATGTCATTACAGAGCATATTTTATATACGATGAGCAAGGAGATTTCACTGCAAGCTGGCTGGTGCCCTAAGGAAAAATTGAGTTAATCCATCCAACCCATCTCTAAGCAACCTCCAACCAGCATATTACAATCCTTGAGAGTATCAACCCTTTTTAAGGAAGGGGAATCAGCTTAATTCCGGCTGGCTCAAAAGATATTTTTCTTTGCCGATATAGATTACCGGTGGTCATCTTAAAAGTCTTCTTACTCATCCCAAAAAAATCATAGATATCATCGGGCAAGCTTTTATCGTGGTAAGGTAGGTACCCATTATTTTCCTCTAATAAGCGAAGGATTTTTTCAGCTTCATCCTCTACCCGATTGTACCCTGGTTTTCCTGCAGCCACATCTATTCTAAATCGATCATCCTTATCCTTAGTTTCGGGATATATTTTTTTAATAAAGCCTTGAAACTTATCCCCCACCTGAATATTCCGGTAAATTTCATTAAAATGAATTACCCCTGTATGTTGGTTATTGATGATGCAAACATAGCCTATATCAGTTCGGCGATATACAATCAAGTCTACAACTTCCAGCTCTTTAACAGTTAGTTCTTCATTACTTAAATAGGGCTCCAATTTTTCGGTGGCTGCTATGCGCCCGGTTTGTTCATCTAAATAAATTTTCACCAGATAATCCCCATTGGTTCGCATCCCCATCACTTGTTTGGATGTAGGCACAAAAATATCTTTCATCAACCCCATATCCAAAAAAGCGCCTTGCTGGGTAACCGTTACTGCCCTCATTTTTACGATATCCCCCAACACTCCCTTTGGCTCCTGTGTAGTAGCGATGATTCGGTCTTCTCCATCATGGTATACAAATACCTTCAATTCATCTCCAATAGCAGTGGCAGTGGGTACAAAACGCTTGGGCAACAAGATACCTTCTCCTCCATCGTCGAGGTATACACCAAAATCGACAGCTCGTATGACCTTTAATAAATTGTACTCGCCTACTTTAACCATTGGATGGAAATTGAAATGAATTATAAAACAAAAAAATATTCCTAAAAAACGCTTGCAAAGACTTGACCAAAAATTGAGCATTCCCCATTCACCACTGCCCTATTGCCCCAAATTAAATAACCCTTGTACAAACTGCTGCTTATCAAATACCAGTAGATCCTCTGCCTTTTCACCCACCCCAATAAATTTTACCGGTATTTTAAATTGATGGGCAATAGCCAACACCACCCCTCCCTTCGCTGTTCCGTCTAATTTGGTAATGGTAATTCCGGTTACATCGGTTGCCGCGGTAAAATGTTTTGCCTGCTCCAGTGCATTTTGTCCAGTACTTCCGTCCAATACGAGCATTACCTCATGCGGAGCCTCGGGAATCACCTTCTGGATGACTCTCTTTATCTTAGTAAGTTCATCCATCAGATGCGCTTTATTGTGCAACCTGCCTGCCGTATCAATTATGATAACATCAACGCCTTTAGCTACTCCACTAATAATCGTATCATATGCTACAGACGCCGGATCACTCCCCATTTCTTTTTTCACAATAGGAACGTTGGTGCGTTCACTCCAGATCGTTAGTTGATCCACTGCTGCTGCACGAAAGGTATCCGCTGCTCCCAATAAAACTGATTTGCCCGCTATTGAAAAATTATGCGCTAGTTTTCCTATAGTGGTTGTTTTGCCAACCCCATTTACCCCCACCACCAGTATTACATGGGGATGATGCCCCGAAGGCAATGCGTAATTTTCATAACTAAGGTCCTGCGCAGCAGTCACCAACAGGTTTTCAATTTCACTTTTTAGGATGGCGTTCAATTCGCTTGTGCCAATGTATTTATCTTGGGCAACTCTTTTTTCAATTCGATTAATAATTTCAACTGTGGTCTCTATTCCTACATCCGCACTGACCAATGCATCTTCTACACTGTCCAAAACCTCTTCATCAATCGTACTTTTACCTACGATGGCTTTGGTTATCTTTCCAAAAAATCCTTCCCGGGTCTTTTGTAATCCTTGGTCAAGGGTTTGCTGCTGTTGTTTTTTACCGAAGAGTTTGTCAAAAAGTCCCATACCGGCTTACCCCAAGGGGGATTTTGTTTGTAGTGTAATTAAAATGAATCAGAATAAAGAAATTCAAAGATGAAGGGGGTAAAATTAACAAAGCTGTCCCGATATAAATCAGGACAGCTTTTTATATTTTAATTTTCTTACTAGAAAATATTATTGACCTAAATAATCTTTGATCTTGTCTTTATGAACAATCGACTCTTTGAAAGTATATGCACCAGATTTAGGACTACGTACGGCACGTATCACTTTTGTCCAGTTTTTAGCATCCGCTGCTGCCTTCTGGTCCTTGGTTTTGATCGCTGTTTTAGCTGCTTTTGCCATGACTATTTAATTTGAAAATTTTAAAATTTTAGAATTTGAAAATGGGATAACACACTTTGGGCGAGTAATCTCCACAGTTTCGAATTGGCCAATTGTCTATTTAATTTCTTTGTGAACAGTAACCTTCTTCAAAATTGGATTGAACTTTTTCAATTCCAGTCTTTCAGGGGTGTTTTTCTTGTTCTTTTTGGTGATGTAGCGGCTAGTACCTGCTTTACCGCTGGCTTTGTGCTCTGTACACTCCAAAATAACCTGTACCCTATTGCCTTTCTTTGCCATTGTTGTTGATTTTATTTTACTCCTTCCGCAAGCGGAAGTTTGGTTTTATATTTTTTCGCCGGCAGCTCTTAGTTGCTTTACAACTGAAAACAGACCGTTTTTGTTGATAGTGCGTATAGCTTCGGAAGAAACTTTTAGCGTTACCCACTTATCTTCTTCTGCCAGGAAGTAACG
>CANJDY010000121.1 GCA_947472635.1 Chitinophagaceae bacterium | reverse complement strand
TTTCCCTTGCATAATTTATGCATGAGCACAAAGGCCCTGTTCACAAAATTTCCAAAAACATCTACCAACTCTCCTTTGACGGAATCTTGAAATCCCTTCCAGGTAAATTCGCTGTCTTTCGTTTCGGGGGAAATGGCTGTTAAATAATATCGCAAGGCATCCACCATTTGGTCGCCCCCATTTTCCTTCTTCACAAAATCATTGATGTAGTCATCCATTTCAATGCTCCAACCGCGACTGGTACTCATCTTGTCGCCTTCCAAATTCATGAACTCGTTGCTGGGCACATTATCTGGAAGTATATTACCGTGCAACTTCAGCATCACCGGAAAAATGATGGCGTGAAAAACAATATTATCCTTGCCTATAAAATGTACCAGCTTAGTGTCTTCATTATACCAATAGGGTTTCCAGTCCCGGTCATTATCAATTGCCCATTGCTTCGTAGCACTGATATAGCCGATAGGGGCGTCAAACCAAACATAAAGTACTTTACCAGCCTCAAATTCAGCAACGCCTTCAACGGAATTAGCCGAGGCCGAACTAGGCACTTTAATTCCCCAATCCAAATCCCTGGTAACTGCTCTTGGCTGCAACCCTATATCCAGCCAACTTTTGCACTGTCCCAATACATTTGCTTTCCAGTCCTGTTGATGATCTTCGAGTATCCATTTACGTAAAAAATCTTCGTGCCGATTCAATGGTAAATACCAATGCCTTGTCAATTTTTTTACGGGTGCATTCCCACTTAAGGTACTCCTTGGATGAATTAATTCTTCAGGACTTAGTGAGGTGCCGCATTTTTCACATTGGTCGCCATAGGCATTTTCACTGGCACAAATCGGACAGGTTCCCACAATATAACGATCCGCCAAAAATGTATTGGCTTCCACATCAAAATATTGTTCGGTTTCCTTGATTTCAAGATCCCCCTGTTCATTCAATGCTGAAAAAAACTCTTGGGCTGTTTCATGATGAAGCTGTTCGGAGGTACGATGATAGATATCGAAGGAGATGCCTAGGTCAGCCATATTGCTTTTCAACATAGCATGGTATTTATCTACAATCGCCTGGGGCGTAGTCTTTTCCTTCATTGCCTGGATGGTAATGGCAGCACCATGCTCATCGCTTCCACAAACGTATACCACATCTTTCTTTTTTGCACGTAGGTAACGAACATAAATATCCGCCGGCAAATAAGCCCCTGCCAAATGCCCAATATGTTTTGGACCATTAGCATAAGGAAGTGCAGAAGTAATTAAATATCTTTTTGGATCAGTCATAATTTACTATTGTAATACTAAGCTCTCGAAGCTAACCGATTTCGCCTAATGCCTATAATGGAATTAACAAAACCCAGCTGCCACGAACTTTGTCCCAAGGCCCTCCATTGTAAACACCTTGCACACAAACCATGCAAATTTACCTAAAGCAAGTACATTACCCAAACAAACAAAAAATTGCTACAATTGATAGGTAGAATAGGCAAAGTGAGCGTAAATGGATTCAACTTAACAGTTCAACGGACCAAGCCGAATCCCCAGCAAATGCTCCGTTAATGTAAAATGCACGAAAACTGGCTATAAAACGAATAGATTTTGCAAAAAAATGATTTTGATTCAAAATGCAAATAGAAAGTATTGCCATTTTAACCAGTTCCATAAGCTAATAAACAGGAACAAAAAGCTGAGTATCCTAAATATACCACCTATAGGATATAGGCAGATCAAGATAAAGGGGTTAAGTTGCAATAAGTTTATAGGCATTAATACATATCCAGCCCCTTTGTGACACCAAGCATCCCGGATATGGGTGGATTGGAGCCATTTTATGGCTGGTATAAACTAGTTGCCTGCAAGTTTTGACGACCACATAATTAAACAAAACATAATGAATTTGAAAAACAAAATCGCAACATTTTTATTTGGACTTTTATTAGCAACATTTACTTGTAGACAATGACTGAATAATTCTTTACAGACAAATATAAAATTAATATTATGGTAAACATAACAATAAGAAGAAAGAAGGAATTTAATAATTTTACGCAAAAATTTAAATTGCTTCTTGACGGACAATTAATAAATGAAATTTCAAGTGGACAAACACTTGTTCTTAACATTGAAAAAGATTCATTATATAAACTCCAAGCAAAACAAAATGTGTTTTATAGCAGAACATTAGACATTAAAGCTGAGGGAGACATAACTTTAGAGGTGTCTGGCCCAAAATATGCAAATTTTGCTATTTTTTTATTATTGGGACTTGGGATATTCAATCTTTTACTTCGAAAAACCGATTTTCATTTTAGTTTTCTAATTGTAATGATTATTTTTTTTATTGTTCAATTATACAACTTTACAGTTGGACGTAATAAGTATCTTTCATTTCGAAAAGTAAATATAAAAGGAAAATAAACCAGCAGGCAACAATGCATTTGCAAAATACGGTCGGGACGTTGAATCAATGACCATTTGATTGCTCCCAATCATTTGTTCCGGCTTGACCAGCTTTGTTGGTCATTTGATTTTAATTTGTACTTTTATTTTTCAATTTAGCTGCGGTTGTGGGCGGGAGCAGCAATGAATTCCGGTACTTCGCAAATGCAGCACGTTGTACGCTATTAAATCAGCCACCTCAAAATGAATTATATTAAACAATTAGACAGCTTAAGAGCTATTGCAGTCATACTAGTTATAATTAGCCATTGGATACCAACCACTAACTTAATTAATAGAATACCAAATGGAGCAATAGGCGTTGACATTTTCTTTGTACTAAGCGGGTTTCTAATATCAAATATTTTATTTGACAATAGAAACAAAGCTGAGTTATTGAATATCCCAAAATCGACATTGGTAAAAAATTTCTATGTGAGAAGGGCACTAAGAATATTCCCGATTTACTATTTGACAATTTTCACACTACTTCTTTTTTCAAAAAGTACAGGCACTAATATTCAATCGGCTTTTTTATATTTTGTAACCTATAACTCTAATTTCTATTTTTTTAATAGCCAACATTGGGACGGAATGGTTTCACATTTGTGGTCTTTAGCGGTCGAAGAGCAGTTTTATTTAATTTGGCCGTGGATGATTTTATTTGCTAACAAAAAATATTTTCTTCAGATAATATCAATTTTCATTTTTATTGGTGTGTTAAGTCAATATTTAATGAGCGGAGTAAATATGAGTAGTGTATTAACATTTACTTGTTTTGATGCTTTTGGGCTTGGAGCAATTTTAGCATGGATAATCACTTACGCAATGGAAAAATTAAAAAAGTTCTATTTGATTATTTCTATTATTTCGGCAATCTCTTTTTGCTTCTTTATTCTTGGTGCAATTCAGCATAAATGGACACTTATTCCCTTAAGGACATTAGTCTCCCTCATAACACTATGGGTAATTACCTATATCATAATAAATCGTGACACAAATTCTTTGAAGTTTAAGTTTATCTTTAATAACAGGGTACTTATTTTTTTAGGCAAAATTAGTTACGGGCTTTATTTATATCATAATATAATTCCAAGCACATTGAATTCAAAAATTATCAATATATATATCAATCCACTATTGCCTGACCTTTTATATAAAAAGTATTGGGGACAATTATATCTATTGGAAAATATCATCATATTAATTACTATTTCTTGGTTATCATTTATTTTTATCGAGAAGAGATTTCTAAATTTGAAAAAATATTTTGAGTACCAAAATGAAAACAGTGTACAACAAAAGTATTTGCAAACAAGTGTAGGACGACCGACAACTCGACCATAAACTGACAGAAAAACAGAAGAAAACACCAACGCTTCGCAAATTAAAAGAGCTGCAAGCCAATTTGCTTTTCTTTCCTGCTATCAGTTTTGTCTTTTTAAATAAAATAGGATAAACTTTTTTTGTTTGGCTGGAGCCCATTACTTTTACGAACGCGTTTGAAAAGCCAACCAAAAGCTGTTTATTAACTATCAATAATATTGACAGGGAGAATAGATGTTTATTATCTACTTCTAATTGAAACTAAAGTACTATTTGCAATAAATAGCAGCGAATAACTTTTTAACCAAATGTTGCTAATAAAAGACAATGGAATTATAGTGTGCTGAAAAACTGATGCTCAAAATATGAACAGAAAGAATTTTTTATCTGCAGTAATACCTCTGGCGGCCAATTTCACTGAATCGAATAGGGAGTATGAAACGATTGAGTCAACAAGCCAACGTCGTATACCACCCTATTTACAAAAAGGTGACACCATCGGTATCACCTCACCAGCAGGGTACATAAGTATTGAAGATATTCAGCCCGCTATAAACAAGTTTAGAGAATGGGGCTTTGAAGTAAGTATCGGTGCTACAATAGGCAAAAAAGATTTTACTTTTGGTGGTACTGATAATGAAAGACTACAAGATTTTCAACAGATGCTAGATGATAAAAATATCAGTGCAATCATGTGTGCAAGAGGTGGCTATGGTGCAGTTAGGATAATTGACAAAATAGATTTTACTGCCTTTTCAAACCATCCAAAATGGATTATTGGATTTAGTGATATCACAGTACTGCACAGCCATTTGAATAGAAACTTGGGAACTCCCTCTATCCATTCTAAAATGTGCAATAGTTTTCCTGCGGACTGGAACAAGGCAACGCCGATCCAGAAAGAAACCATTGAAAGCATACATCAGTGCCTTATTGGAGAAAATATGAGCTACAAAGTGCAGTCTAACCCAAATAATAAAGCAGGAACGGCAACCGGTATATTAGTAGGAGGAAATTTAAAAACGATTGAATCATTATCGGGTAGTAAAAGTGATATCCATACAAAGCACAAAATTTTATTCATAGAAGATACAGGAGAATACCTTTACAGCATTGACAGAATGCTATGGAACCTAAAAAGAAGTGGTAAATTATCCCAACTCCAAGGCCTACTGGTTGGAGGATTCAAGATTAAGCCAGACGACGAAGGCGAAGCATTTGGAAAAACAATTGAAGAGATTGTTCTTGAAAAAGTGGCTGAATATGAATACCCGGTTGGTTTTGATTTTCCACTAGGGCACCAACCAAATAATTTTGCAGTAAAATGTGGTATGCGGCATCAATTATCCATTGACTTAAACGACTGTACTTTAAACGAAGTGAAATGATAAAAACTCCCCCTTACTTAAAAAAAGGTGACACCATCGCCATTACCTGCCCGGCAGGCTATATGCCAAAAGCAAAAGCGCAAAACTGCATAGACAGCTTGCAGCAATGGGGCTTTGAAGTAATGGTGGGTAAAACATTGGGAAGCAAATCGAAAAACTATTTTTCAGGTCCCGATGAATTTCGCCTCAACGAACTGCAAGCCATGCTTGATGACGACAGCATTAAAGCCATTCTTTGTGGGCGGGGAGGATATGGTGTAAGTAGAATTATTGACCAGTTGGATTTTACAAGATTTAAAAGAAATCCAAAATGGATCATTGGATTCAGCGATATCACAGTACTGCACGCACATATTTTTACCAATTATAAAATATCCTCCCTCCACGCACCCATGGCGGCAGCATTTAATAACGGTGGAAATAAAAATGAATACATCGCTTCTCTACACAATGCCCTGCTTGGAAAAAAAGCAAAATATAGTTGTAGTATTCATCCCCTTAATCAAGAGGGAATTGCAACAGGAGAACTGATTGGTGGAAACCTATCCTTGATTACCCATCTTATTGGAACCAAATCAGACATTGTAACAAAAAATAAAATACTCTTTATAGAAGACGTAGGTGAGCTAATTTATAGTACAGACAGAATGCTATATCAACTCAAAAGAAGTGGCAAATTGGAAGGTCTTGCAGCGCTGATATTGGGTGGATTCTCAGATACAAGGGATACAGAACGCCCTTTCGGCAAAAAATTGGAGGAAGTAATCCACGAACTCGTGAAGGAATATGACTATCCAATTTGTTTTAATTTTCCAGTTAGCCACGAAAAAGAAAACTATGCTTTGAAAATTGGAGGTACCTATCAATTAAAAATAAGCAAAAAAACTGTTCAGCTAATGGAGATCTAACAGTGAGTCCAGCTTTTGATGATACAAAGGAAAATCAGTTAAATTATTATGCAAGCCCTTCTCAATGGTAATAAACTCATCGCTTGATTTAAGTACTTCCTTCAGTTTTTTTGCACAGCGATAAGGAATCACCCTGTCATCGGTACCATGAAATATTGTGATGGGCACTTTTATATCCTGTAAATATTGGTAGGTAGGGATTTTATAATTTGATATCCTGTAAGTTGGGTAAATGAAAACATAACAACTCATTAAATCAGGAATACTGCTATAGGGAGTTTCTAAAATTAACCGCTTACAGTCGGAAACAGAAGTTAAGTAAGCTGCAATACCCGATCCAAGGGATTTGCCATAAATTATGATGCTATCCTTTTTGTACTTGGTTAAAGCCATTTTGTAAATCTGAACAGACTGCTGGTAGATTATTTTTTCACTTCTTTCTCCGATCGTTTTTCCATATCCTGGATAATCTGCCATCCAAACCTCATATCCATGGCGGGTAAAGTTAGCTGCAAATTTTGCACACCGATGTATGTTTTCTCTATTGCCATGAAAATAGATTACCACTCCTCTCCTTACTGAATCTACTGGTGTGAACTGAACCATATTCAGTGTATCGGTCTTATTAAATGGAATTTCTACTTCTTTAAAAGGCATGTCGAACTGATAACGATAATTTCGGTCCAACACAGTTGGGTGAAATAAAAAATAATCCTGCAAATAATACAATGCAATCCCGATTACGCAATAAAGCAACACAATTATTTTTGTCCAGCGAAAAATTTTTTTTTTCATTGCGATTCATTTATTTTTTGGAGAAGATATCTGCAAGTTACTACACCATCAGCAAAATCAAACAACTGAAAAAAACTATCTTTTTCAATCAAGTTTTTAAAATATCCCGTATAAAATTATGGTATTCCGGAAAGGATGGTAAATTATTATGCCCGCCACCTGTAATGCGGATCAGTGTCACCTTTCTGGGATTTAGTGCTTTCAGCTTTTCACTATTATGGATGGGTATCAACCAGTCTTTAGTGCCGTGAAGTATGTACGTATGGCAATTCACTTTAGGCAGCCATTTGTCGGTACGCATATGAAATCGAAGCAACAGTTTCATGGGAAGAATCGGTAAAAATCTTTCCGCTACTTTTTTAAAACTGAAATAGGGTGCATCCAAAATTAGGTAGCGCGGACTATTTTCGCTGGCTAAATGGGCAGCAAAACCGCTACCTAGACTTCTGCCATAAACAATCAAATGATTTTCGTGATAAGTTGCTGCCAATGTATTGTATACAAATTGCATATCCTTAAGCATATCTTTTTCAGTACGCTTGCCCGTACTTTTTCCAAAACCTCGGTAATCAACCAATACTACATCATATTGATACCGATAAAAGTCCGTAGCATACTTTGCCCAACCCTTTATACTTCTACTATTACCATGGAAATACAATACCAGCCCAAGGGGTTTGTCTACATAAAAATGAAGTCCATTGATTCGCACACCCGGTTCAACATCGAAAAATAGCTCTCGAAATGGAGCATCGTACTTGTATTTGAAATTTTGATGCAGTTTTTCAGGTTTGAAAATAAATCGCTCCTGCACCAGATATGCTAACAATAGCAATACTAGGTACCCAACGATAATATAGAGGAGTGTAGATGACATTAAATGTATTGATATTATGCTACTGACAACAGATATAAAAAAATTACGCTCACCTGACAATAATTGATGTAGCTAAAACCTTTTCAAATCTACACTTTGAATAGACCAACATTCGAAGCGTTGAAATAGTATCATTTTAGCAATAGGCAATAGTAGCACTCCAAACTTCGGTTGTTGGTCAATAAGACCAACAACGGCAACAACGGCAGCTAAAGATATAATTTTCAATTGAAGTATCAACCCATGTTGGTCTTTTTGACCAACATGCGAAGCGTTGACATAATATCATTTTAGCAATAGGCAATAGCACTGCAAACTTCAGTTGTTGGTCAATA
>CANJDY010000120.1 GCA_947472635.1 Chitinophagaceae bacterium | reverse complement strand
GATACCGATAAAAGTAACGTTGCAAAAATACCTGAAGACTGTTTTATATGTTTTCTTCCATACAAACCTAGCACAAGAAAGCCAGTCAGCGGCAGCAAGGGAATTATCAATAAAGCCCATCCTAGATCTATTCCAAAAGAAAAGATTCCAAGCATTCGGATTTGTAACAACTCATTCATCATAAAGTAAGTGTCTTTCCCTTTTATTCAGTAACAAAAGAGAAGTTTTTAAAATTTTAAATCTTCAGCGTTTTCTACATCAATCGATTGATGAGTTCTATATAAATTGATAATGATTGCAATGGCTACCGCAGCTTCTGCAGCAGCAATAGCAATTACAAAAATTGAAAAGAACAATCCATCCAATTTATTAGGCCATACATATTTATTGAATGCAATAAAATTAATGTTCACACTATTAAGTACCAGCTCAATACTCATCAACATGGTAATCAGGTTGCGCCGGGTAAGAAACCCAAATACCCCTATAAAAAAAAGGGCGGTGCTAATAAACAAAACATGATATAATCCTGGCTCCATCATACAGTTGCGGGTTTAGAACGTAAAGCAATTACAATACAACCAATCAGTGCCGCCAGCAGCAAGATACTCACCACTTCAAAAGGTAATGCAAATCCATTGTCTTCTACCCCCAACATTTGATTGCCGATATTTTCCATTCTGGGCAAAATAGGTATTTCGAAGGTTCGATTGAATGCGTGCCGAAAGACCTGCAATAATGTCAATGCAAAACCACAAAAAGCTGCCAGCACTGAAAATAAAACTCTTCCTTTATTTTGCTTGGGTAACAACTCCCCTGCCTGCTGTGTTAAAAAAATGGAAAAAATGATTAGTACAGTAATGCCACCCACATACACTACAATCTGAACAGCTGCAATAAATTCATATTGCATCCAGAAATACAAACCGGCAATGCCTACCAATGAAAACAATAAAAAAATGGCTGCCCGAAATATTTTTCGGGTAGTAACCGACAGGATTCCACTCACCAAGATAAACGTTGATAGTAGGTAAAAAATAATAGTTGATCCGCTCATTGAAAGATGGTTGTATAAAATAGTTAACGCTAATAAATTAAAAAAAACTCCACCCCAAATGGCTTTGTTTATTCCACTCCTTCCCTAACCTTAGACTCCGGTTTATTTAAAACTTTCGTCAGCTCAGCCCGATTAAACACACTATGTTCAAATGTTTGTGCCATTTTAATGGCATCTGTAGGGCAGGCTACCACGCAAAGATTACACATCGTACAAAGCTCTAAGTGATATACAAATTTATCAATCGCCTTTTTCTTTTTCCCTTCGGGGGTGACATCAAATTTGGTAATGATTTTAATGGTTGCATTGGGGCAAGCCAGTTCACAAGCCGTACAGCCCGTACAAGCATGCTCGTTGTTATCATCATGACCCATCACCACTTCTCCCTTAAACCTATCCGGAAAAACCAAGGTCTCCCTGTTATCAGGATATTGCTGGGTAATAATTTCCTTGTGATGCGTAAAATAATAGAACGTACGCCGAAGACCTACGGCCAATGATTTGAGTCCGCTATAAACCTCCTTGATATATTTTACAATAAACATAATTCGCAATCAATTTTTAACTTTTCATTGAGGTCTCCTGAATCCAGCAGACTTACATATCTCTAAAAATGCCAACCCAATATTGCCATCAATGTTACCAACAATAAATTAAACATGCTGATGGGTAATAAATATTTCCATTCCAAATCAAGCAACTGATCAATGCGCAATCTTGGAAAAGTCCACCTAAACCACATGATTAGAAATATCAGAAAAAATGTTTTTCCAAAAAACCAAATACTGGAGGGGATAAAATCCATTACATGATTAAACGCTTGCCAGTGGCCAATATGAAAAGGCATCCAGCCGCCTAGAAACAAGGTGGCGCCGATGGCACATACAATAAATACATTGATATATTCCGCTAAAAAAAATAACGCGAACTTCATTCCTGAATACTCTGTATGAAATCCAGCGGTAAGTTCCGACTCTGCTTCTGCTAAATCGAAAGGAGCTCGGTTGGTTTCAGCAGTTACGGCAATGATAAAAATAAGGAAGGCAATGAATACAGGGATATGCCCCTTAAAAATCCACCATCCATCTGCCTGTGATTGAATAATGTCATTCAAATTTAAACTTCCAGACAATACCACAATAGCCATAATAGATAAGCCGGCAGATAATTCATAACTCACGATTTGAGCACCACTGCGCATAGCCCCCATCAATGAATATTTATTGTTACTAGCCCATCCCGCCATTAAAATACTGATTACCATTAGGGAAGAAATTGCCGTTACATACAACACACCAATATTGAGATCCCACAATTGAAAATTACTGGCAAAGGCAATAGGCGCCATTAATAACATCGCTACCATCATCGCAATAAAAGGTGCGAGATTAAATAAAAATTTATCGGCCCCATCGGGCGTCATGCCTTCTTTTACCAACAACTTAACTGTATCCGCCAGGGATTGCAGCATTCCTCCCGGCCCTACCCGATTAGGTCCTAACCGGATTTGTATCCATGCTGCCACTCTTCTTTCCATGAGTACCAGCACCAATCCCAGCAGGGCAAAAAGTGTAATTACGCAAATGCCAGCAATCACCATTTCGATTACCATTGTCCAGGTAGGTGAAAAAGTTTCACTCAGCCAGCTATCCAGTATGTTTGATATTTTTGAGAAACTCCACATTTTATAGTGCAATCATTTAATTTTTTTCAACAAACTCAAATCGTACCAATTAACAATTTTACATTTCAGTCATCCTTGTTTTGGGATGAATTTTCTGCTACTTATCGATCGATATCCGGTATCACTAAATCCAGTGTTCCCATCATTGCTACCAAGTCACCCAACTTGCTACCTCTTGCCATATGATCCAGCGCAGATAGATTAGAAAATCCCGGTGAACGGAATTTTATTCTGTAAGGAGTAGACCCTCCCTCACTCACAATATACACTCCTAACTCACCTCTTGCTGTTTCCACTCGTTGGTAAAATTCTCCCTTGGGCAGTTTCAAAACTGCTTTTGTTTTAGCTTGAAAATCACCTTCGGGAATATTATCAATGAGCTGTTCTATAATTCGAACGGACTGATTCATTTCTCTTACTCTAACCATGTATCTAGCAAATGAATCGCCACCGGTTTCCAATATTTCGTCAAACTCAAGTTGTTCATATATTTCATAAGGATACAACTTTCGAATATCACAAGAAACGCCACTACCCCTTGCCGTTGGACCGGTGCATCCAAAAGAGATAGCATCTTCAGCAGATAAATACCCAACGCCCTTCATCCTGTTTTGAAAAATAATATTTCCAGTAACCAGTTCACTATATTCACTTATTTTGGATTTGTACAAGGTTATAAAATCCTTTACCCTACGTTGAAAATTAGGATGAATATCTTGCATCACGCCGCCCGGCACCATATAATTCATGGTAAGTCTTGCCCCACAAGTTTCCTCCATGATGTCATTAATAGCCTCCCTCTCCCTGAAGGCATGAAAGAAAGGGGTAAACGCGCCTAGGTCCATCGCCATTGCACCCCACCACAATTCGTGTGAAGCAATTCTTGTTAATTCATCCATTAATATTCTTATCACCTGTGCTCTCGAAGGTATTTCTACCTGCATCCCTTTCTCCACACACAATGCACAAGCATGATTATTAATATGGGAAGACAAGTAATCCATCCGGCTGGTAACGTAAATGAATTGACGGTAGCTTAGGCTCTCGCACATTTTTTCAATAGAGCGATGGATAAAGCCAAGATGGGGTTCCACTTTTTGAATGGTTTCCCCATTGATGGTAATCACCAAGTGCAACACGCCATGAGTGGCAGGATGCTGTGGTCCCACATTAATGATGATATCCCCTTCTGGTGTACTCCCTATTTCTTCAATCATATATATTCTAAAAAAGCAACAAGAACGTTTTGTTATAAAATATTATTTTCAGATGAAGTGGCATTGTCAATACTTTTCCATCTGCAGAAAATCCATTACAATTTGATCATATTAATCGGGTCTTCAAAATCCTTCAGCATAGGATTCTTCCCTTCCCATCCATCTGGCAAAATTAGCAGCCTCAAGTCTGGATGATGTAAAAAATTTACCCCAAACATTTCATACACTTCGCGTTCATGAAAATTAGCTGTCTGCCAGATATCACTCACCGTTTCGATAGCAGGATTGGTTTTATCTAAAATCACCTTCACCACTATATTGTGGCGATATTTGGTAGCATCCAAATGATATACCATGGTAAGATGTGTCTTCCAATCAATACAGGTTAGACAAAAAAGATAATCAAAGCACAAGTCCGCCTGCTGACGGAGTTGTGTTGCCATCGAGTGCCAGTTAGCAGGTTCCACAAGCAATGTGAGCCACTGCCCTCCCTCCTCGAAAGTAACTTCAGGTAATAGTTCTGTAATTTTTTCTTTTAGTGCTTCGTTGGTCATATAAATCAAAATCAATTAAAGCTGGTGCAATATATCTCCGCCAGTTGCCGGCTTAGGCACCTGAATCTGTTCTCTGGTTAATCCACTCTTTATTTTTTGTTGCAAACTGATTAAGGCGTGTAATAGTGCTTCGGGGCGGGGCGGACAACCAGCAACATACACATCTACCGGTATAACATGATCGGCTCCTTTTACTACTGAATAGGTATTGTAAAAGAAAGGGCCGCCACTAATGGCACAGGCTCCCATAGCAATTACATACTTGGGGTCTGCCATTTGATCATATAACCTTTTTAAAACTGGCGCCATTTTATTTACGATGGTACCTGCAATGATAATCACATCTGCCTGCCGAGGAGATGCTCTTGCTACTTCAAATCCGAAACGCGAAAAATCATATTTAGCAGCAGCTACCGACATCATTTCAATACCACAGCAACTGGTAGCAAATGTGAGTGGCCACAATGAGTTGGATCGAGCCCAGTTAATCACATCATCGAGCTTACTCAATACAATCCCTCCTCCCGGTGTTTCGTGAACTTGCCCGGGAAAAGAATCCCCACCAGAAGCTGAGATGGAAGGAACAACTGAATTATTTGAATTGATATCCATTATTTTACGTGTCGATTGATGATACTACGATTAAAAAATATTTCAAATCCCCTGACTAAAATATACTTTATTCCTCTACGTCAATTCCAGGGCATTCTGTTCTGATGGTCTACACCCACTTCAATGCACCTTTTTTATGGGCGTATAAAAAGCCAAGCAATAATATAAAAAAGAAAATAACAATTTCAATCATTGCCATCCAGCCCACTTTTTTCGCCACTACCGCCCATGGAAACAAAAAAACAAGTTCTACATCAAAGATTAAAAATATCAACGCAAATAAATAATACCCCACATTGAGTTGTGTCCAAGTTTTTCCCCTAGTAGGAATACCACATTCGTAAGGCTGCCCTTTTTGAGGATTAAAGGTAGCTTTGGTTACAATTTTGGAAATTAATATAGCAATGGAAGAAAATGTCAATGCCGCAATAATCAAGACAATCATAGAAGAAGCACCCATACAAAATCAAATTAATTTGATGATTAATTAGAAACACAAGTTAGCTAAAAACAACTATACCAACTCACCAATAAAATACGGCATTGGTCATAGTTTTTACTGATTGAAGTCATAGCTGTTATTAGGAATGAAAGCACCCTAAAATGGCAGTAATGATTTCTTACCCGTAAATTTCAAAGTGAATCGCCTTTTTATCATACCCCATATCAACGATTCTCTTCCTAGCCTCATCAATCATCCCCTTCCAACCGCATAAAAAGAATTTTGCAGGCAACTTATCTTTGCACAATAACTCATATGCCGAATGAACATACCCTGTATGTCCCTCCCATTGCTCTCTTGACAAGGTAGGGATATAATGAAATCCAGGCAGTTCACTTTGAAGAGTTTTCATTTCTTCGAAATACAACAGGCTGCTTTTTGTACGACAGCCAAAAATTAGATAAATATTTTTATGAGGTAGCTGCTTGTTTTTAATATAATGGATCATGCTTCTAAATGGAGCAATGCCCGTACCCGTACAAATGAGTACTAGGTCTTCATCGATTGGCTCAGTGACTGTAAATACTCCCTGCGGTCCACGCAAGGTTAATTCAGAACCAACTATAATTTCTTTAAAAAGATAAGGTGTCCCGGCTCCATTTATATCCAATACAA
Organism: Chitinophagaceae bacterium; assembly: GCA_947472635.1. The sequence continues at coordinate 1,835 of CANJDY010000120.1, read as the reverse complement.
TCAATAGTTCAAATACATTGGTACCGTCCGGACAAGAGGCAATGGAATAACTACGCCAACGTTTATTGGGCTTTTCATGAATGGGAAGATCCAGTGTTACAAACTGACCTGGAATAAAATCAAAGGAATCTAATTCCGGCACCTGGATCCAAAATCTTCTTGTATCAGTTGTTTCATTTTCAATCCTGATTACCTTTCCTAATCGCCATGGTTGTACTGCCATAATAACAATTTAAAACACCAATTTACTAATTATGTCCAAGGTAAAACATTATTTTAAAAAATATCGGCAATTTCCAAATTATAATGCTTCGAAAAAGGATATTAATTTTTTGAAATAGGAATGGGTTTGAGGGCCTAAAGGATAAAATTGGCTCAATTAAATGATAGTTCAGGTAAAACAAAGAAATCGACATTCAAAAAACAACGATCGAGTCGTATCTTTGCCAACGGATGAATTTGGAAGTGTTGTTGAAAGAATATGTAAATGACCCCCGCTGTTTTGCAATTGCGGACAGGATTACTTTGTCTGCTAGGCAGCAAATACACCTTTCTGGGCTTCGAGGGAGTGCTACTGAATTTGTACTCTCTGCAGTTTTCAATCATCCCGCCACTAGCCAGCTCAATCACCTAGTCATTTTACGGGATGCTGAAGAAGCCGCCTATTTCCATAATACCTTTGAGAACATTACCCAAGCATTAGATATTTTTTATTTCCCCTCTTCGTTTAAAAACAAGAAAAATTATCGGCTACTCAACAGTAGTCATGTGATGCTTCGGACGGAGGCTTTAACCAAAATAGCCGGTGGCAGCAATAAGAAGGTATTGATCACCTACCCAGAAGCCCTATTTGAAAAAGTGGTGCTACCCACAACTTTAATTGAAAATATTATTTCCATCAAACAAAGTGAAACACTGGATGTAGATCGGATGTTGGAAAAATTCATTGCGTACGGATTTGAAAGAACCGATTTTGTATATGAACCTGGTCAGTTTGCCATACGGGGAGGCATACTCGATATTTATTCTTTTGGGAATGAAAAGCCTTACAGAATAGAATTGTTTGGCAACGAGGTAGACAGTATTCGGATATTCGATCCCGAATCACAGTTGAGCGAACGCAAATTATTACAGGTAAACATCATACCCAATGTAGAGACGCTTCCAAAAGCCTTTGGTGCTGCATCTGATAGTAAAATTTCACTGCTCGAATTTTTACCTGACAACACGGTGGTATGGTCGGCAGACTGGCAGTTCGTCAAGGAAAAAATTGACCAGCAGCAAGAAGAACTGGAGCTATATATGTCCCTCATCGATAGTAACACTAACAGCCCTAAGTCAGCCTCCGATGAGGAGCATGAATTAAATGAAAGGGCCGTGGATATTGAAAATGACTTTGCAAGAGCAGACGTAATTGAAGCACAAATTAAACAACGCCACCTCATTGAATTTGGATCTAAAAGTTATTTAGCAACTTTCTATCAGCGAGAACATTCTAGTGTAGTAAAATTTTCGATTCAATCCCAGCCTGCTTTCAACCGGCAATTCGACCTGCTGATAAAAAATTTAAAGGAATTTGAAAGCGCCCATTATAATATATTTCTGTTTGCCGATAATCCAAAACAGCTCGAAAGACTCCATATTATTTTCACCGATTTACAAGCCGAGATACCCGTTACACCCATACCTACTTCCATTCATGAAGGATTTATTGACGAGGACCTTCAATTGGTTTGCTATACCGACCATGAAATATTTCAGCGCTACCATAAGTATAAGGTAAAGCAGGCCTTCAGTAAAAATAAAGCGCTTACTTTAAAAACCTTGCGGGAGTT
>CANJDY010000119.1 GCA_947472635.1 Chitinophagaceae bacterium | reverse complement strand
TTTGTAAATCTTGCCCATGCAAAAACTACAACAGGAATTACATTAGATGGTTTCAATCAAACAAATTACCTAGTTGGTAAAACAGCTACAAGTAGCAGAAATAACTTTTACTACTTTATTAGAAATGAATTACATAGTGTACGCTTAGGGAAATGGAAATTAATGCTGCCCAATCGATTAAAAAGTTACAGCGGGATAACTGATTTTATTCAAGATCCTGCAATAACTGAAACAATATTATATGACCTTTCAAAAGATATTTCCGAATCAAATAATGTTGCCAAGCTACATCCTGAGATTGTTAAAAAATTAATTGCTATAGCGGAAAAAGCACCTATTGATTTGGAAGAAAAAACGGGCAACAAGTAAAATGGCTTATTCAATATACTATTTATCAATTGGTAAATAGAAAACGAATATTGACTTTTAAAAAAACAGTATAATAACAATGTTGCTTTTTGTTTTATATAATTAACAATACAGGTATGCGAATTACAGATTCTAACAAACTACTTTTTTAAGTTTTCTAAAATAGCTTTACAAATGAAAAGTAAAATTGAAACCTACCAGCATTCACTCCAGTTTTTTGCAGCTTTTGGAATGACATTACTTTTTAGTACGCAATCTTTTTCCCAGCGCTTCAACATTGTCTATATCATGAGTGACGACCATACTTACCAACCAATAAGTGCTTATGGCGGAGCATTGAAAACCTATCTAACTTAATGAAATGACCAATAGCATTACGCTCAAGTATTTCTAAAATAAATTTAAAAAGTAATTTTTTATCAAAAAGAAACAGGAGATCCCATTAAAAAAATACAATGCTAAAAACAACAACAATTTTACCAGCTGTAACTGCAGGATATTTCCTAATACTCTCTCTCTCATTTACAGCCATGGCAAAGGGAATGCCAACCAATGCACCCAACCATAAAAAAAATATAGCTGAAACCCCTAAGCCAAATTTTATAATTATCTTCTGTGACGACATGGGATACAGCGATATCGGTTGTTTTGGTTCTGACAAAAATCGAACTCCAAACATTGACCGGATGGCAAAGGAGGGAATGCGTTTTAAGAGTTTTTATGTAACCAGCGGTGTTTGTTCGCCTTCCCGGTCGAGCCTGATGACAGGATGTTATCCGATGCGGGTAGGAATGCAAGAAAATTCCAAAGGATTTTATGTTCTGTTTCCACAGGATCAAAAAGGACTTAACCCAAAAGAGATAACTATAGCTGAAATACTCAAGCAACAGGGTTATGCTACCGCCTGTATTGGTAAGTGGCATCTGGGCGACCAACCTGAGTTTTTGCCGAGACAACAGGGTTTTGATTACTATTATGGACTTCCGTACAGTAACGATATGAATGAAAACCCGCCGCTTCCCTTAATGCGTAACGAAACTGTTATCGAAGCGCCGGCCGTTCAGCAGACACTGACCCAACGTTACACCAACGAAACAGTAAAATTTATTCGGGAAAACAAGGACAAACCATTTTTCATTTACCTACCCCACACTATGCCCCACCTTCCCTGGCATGCAAGTTCTGATTTCAAGGGAAAATCTGCCAATGGGATTTATGGCGATGTAATTGAAGAAATCGATTACTCAACCGGAAAAATACTTGAGGCGCTGAAAGAATCCGGGGTCGATGATAATACACTGATCGTATTTACATCTGACAATGGTGGTATCAGGCGAAATAATATTCCCCTTTCCGGCGGTAAAGCAACCATAATGGAAGGTGGTATGCGTGTACCATGTGTGATGCGTTGGCCGAACAGCATTCCGGCTGGCACAAGTTGTGATGAAGTATGCACCACAATGGATCTGTTGCCGACTTTCGCCCGACTGGCTGGTACCTGCGAACCTAATGATCGGATAATTGACGGGAAAAATATCCTCCCTCTACTGCAGCATAAGAATTGGGCACGATCCCCTCATAAGGCATTTTACTATTATTTCATGTCGCAACTTAGAGCCGTGCGTTCGGGACCTTGGAAGTTGCATTTGGGCCTTGACCCGATGCTGGAGAAATGGAACGGCGTTCCCACTGGAAAATGTGTTGCTGCACTCTATAACCTGGAATCAGATATCGCCGAAAAGAAAAATGTAATTGACGAACACCCAAGGGTAGTAAAAAAACTCATGCAACTGGCCGAAATAGCCAGACAGAATATTGGAGATTACAAGCTGCAGGGTTCGGGTTACAGGGCCAGCGGTTGGGTGGAAAATCCGGTACCACTGAAGCTGATAAAAACGGTGGAAACTGAACAGAAATAGTATTCCGGCAGAAAAATTAATGGTGAGCATTATAAAGATTTCTTTTTATGAAACGGCAACAAATTTTATCAAAGCTATTGATGCAGTTAAATTCCCCTGTTCTGCCATGGCTAATATTTACAGTAGTGTCAATCTTTTTTACCGGTAGCCCTGCTTCAGCCCAATACCCCGATTGGAAACATTCTGGTTCGATATACATCTTGACTACTCCAGAGGGTGCAAACCTTCCCGCATCAGCTTTGGTAAAGAATTTTCCATTGCTTATTCGCTTAAATGGCGACAATTTTAGTTTTTCCGAAGCGGATGGTAAAGGCAATGATCTTAGATTTTCAGCAAACGGAGAGCCATTATCCTACGAAATTGAAGATTGGGATACTAAAGCAGCAACCGCAACTATTTGGGTAAAAATACCCATTATCAGGGGAAACGATCGTCACCAGATTAAGATACATTGGGGTAACCCCGGCTCCAAAACAGACTCAGATGGTAAGGCTGTGTTTAACACTTCCAATGGTTATATTGGGGTGTGGCATCTTGGAAATAATGTGCAAGATGCAGTAGGAAATTTGAATACCGAAGATAAGGGTACAACAAAATCAGAAGGAGTGATCGGTAAAGCAAGACATTTTCCCGGAAATATGGGTCTTTTCTGCGGTGAGGATATCCAGCTACTTCCATCGGGAGGATCGGCTCACACTACACAGGTATGGTTCCGTTCGGGTTCATCAAACGGAAAAATTATCGGCTGGGGAAATGAGAAGCGGCAGGGCAAGGTTACAATGGCGTACCAAAGTCCTCCCGCAGTCAAAATGGATTGTTATTTTTCTACGGGTGATGCCAAAGCAAAAATACCTGACAGTGCAAAGGGGTGGATACAAGCCATTAACACATACGAAAATGGTCAGTCAATTATCTATATTAATGGAAAAAAGCAAGGAGTAGGAAATCCCAAAACATACCCACTGAATATCATGAAACCTTCCAGAATGTGGATAGGTGGTTGGGATGATAACTACAACTACATTGGTGAAATTGATGAGGCGCGTATATCTGCCGTGGCTCGTTCAGCAAACTGGGTAAGTCTCGAATATGAAAACCAAAAACCATTTCAGACATTGGTTGGACCCGTTGTCCAAAATGGTAATGAGTTCTTTCTGTCGGAAAGCAGCTTAACGATGAATGAAAACGAAATGGTGAATATAACAGCCAAGGCTGGTGGTGCACAAAACGTATACTGGACAGTGGTTAAGGAAGATAAAGAATTCGTGATTGCCTCCAACCGTTTTAAAATATCTTTTAATGCAGGGCGGATAAGCGGAGACCAGAAATTCAGGATTCGATTTGATGCAGTTTTTAGCAACGGCGTTAGATCAATTGAAATCCCGGTCACGGTGAAGGAAAAACTTCCCGAGCCGGAATTTACCATCAAGGCTCCAAAACACTGGGATGGGCGAAAGACAATAGAAATTCAACCTGAGATCAAAAATATACAAGCCATGAACAATGCAGGTGTTGGTGAGCTTACTTACAGTTGGGAGATTTCAGGACTGGCAGCCATCAAACACGAAGAGTCTGGAAAGCTTATTCTAACCGGCGCTCAGAACAGCGGTAAAATGTCAGTAAAACTCTCCTTGTCAAATGGGGGTGAGCTAATATCTTCCTATACAGATATCATTGTTCAGGAACCAGCAACTGACCCCTGGATCCAGCGAATTTCCGGCGACAATGAAATGCCGGTGGAAGGACAATTTTATGCGCGTGATAACAGCGGACAAGGTACCTTATTCTGCAAAGGGACTTTAAAAACGAAAGCAAAAAAGGTGTTTATGCGTGTTTTTTCAGATGATATAAAGTTTGCTGAACAATGCAAAGCAATTGGGAAAAATGATTCGTACTACTTCGCAATAAAACTTACTCCGGCTCTTGTAAAATATCGAATTGAGTTTGGAACCAAATCTGAAGGAACAGAATTGGTTTTATATCGCGCCGGCGATATTGTGTGCGGCGATGCCTTTCTGATTGAGGGGCAATCAAACGCTTTGGCAACCGACACGCGCGAGGAAGCACCTCGTGTAAAAAATGAATGGGTCCGTAGTTATGGGCAGCAGCAGTTTTTCAAGGAGGGACAAAAGGAGAACCTCTGGTGCAAGCCAGTATGGAAAGCACAAAAGGAAGACCTGGCGGAATTAGGATGGTGGGGCATGGAGTTAGCCAATCGATTGGTGGAAAGTCAGAAAATTCCAATATTCATCCTCAATGGAGCAAAAGGTGGAACCAGGATTGACCAACACCAGCGAAATGATATGAATCCAACAGATCTCAATACTATTTATGGTCAAATGCTATGGAGGCTAAAAGAGGCCCGATTGACCCACGGAATCCGTGGAATTATCTGGCACCAGGGGGAAAATGACCAGGGAGCAGACGGACCTAATGGTGATTATGGGTGGAGAAGCTACCAGCGCTACTTTGTTGAAATGTCTGCAGGTTGGAAAAAGGATTTTCCCAACGTCAGCCATTATTACGTTTACCAAATTTGGCCCAATGCATGCAGCATGGGTAATGGCAATGGCGACATGATAAGAGAGGTTCAACGGAATTTACCCAGCCTGTATTCAAACATGGATATTATGTCGACATTGGGTATTACCCCCCCCGGCGGATGCCATTTTCCATTAATTGGCTGGTCGGAATTTACCCGATTAATACAACCCTTGGTAGAGCGGGATTTTTACGGAAGAAATACCACCAGACCTATTACTCCACCTAACCTCCAACAGGCTAGCTTTACAAGCTCTTCTAAAGATGCGGTTGCCCTGGAATTCGATCAACCCGTCATTTGGAATGACTCACTGGCAAATGAATTTCGGCTGGATGGTATAAAGGGGAAAGTCGCTTCAGGTTTCGTCTCAGGAAATATACTGACGCTAAGGCTCAAAGAACAATTAATAGCCACTATGATTAGTTATCTGGATGAAATGGAATGGAATCAGGACAAACTACTAATTGGAAAAAATGGCATTGCAGCCTTGACATTTTGTAATGTACCAATATTGGATAAGAAGAAAACAAAATAGAAACACATTATGAAAGCCATCAGAATCAAAACCGTATTGGCTCTAATTTCCTTGGTAATTACCGGATTAGAATTTAGTGGTTCGCCTATTGGTAAACCTCTGATTCAAATCTCAAGCGAAGGTTCAACCACAATAGAGAATGCTTGTGAGCCTTCCAAAAAATTAAGTCGCCAACCTGAAATCCTGAAATCCGACAACCTCAGGAACTATGTTAAAAACTTCAACAATAATGACCATACCCATTTCGGACAAGCCATATCCAACCACGACGCTGCGAATTGGATGGCTGACAATATTCCCCTTTTCGAGTGTCCGGATAAGGAAATTGAGGAAATCTATTACTTTCGTTGGTGGACATTCAGAAAGCATATCCAAAACACCCCCGAAGGATTTGTAATAACCGAGTTCCTGCCAAAGGTCAATTGGAGTGGCAAATACAACACCATCAGTTGTCCTGCCGGTCACCACTTTCGAGAGGGGCGATGGATCCGCGACAGCAAATATCTTGACGATTACGCCACCTTTTGGTTTCGAAAGGGAGGTGCACCGCGTAGATACAGTTTTTGGGCGGCCGACGCAATTTATAATTATGCTTTGGTGAAGGGTAATTTTTCCCTTGCTACAGCGCTGTTACCAGACCTTACTGCCAACTACGAATCCTGGGAGGAATCCCGGTTAGAGCCGGACGGACTCTTCTGGCAAATTGATGATCGCGACGGTATGGAGGTTTCCGTTGGTGGAAATGAACACCAGGGTCAGGGAAAACGTGCTACAATAAATTCATATATGTATGGAGATGCAGTAGCTATTGCAGCCATCGCTAAGCAATCAAACAAGCCGGAGATCGCCTCAGCTTACAAAAAAAAGGCAGCACAGCTACAAAAGCTCACCCTTGAAAAGCTATGGGACGACAACGCAAAGTTTTTCAAAGTTCTGCCACGGGGAGAGCAAGCCGTGAAGGTTGACGTCCGTGAGTTACACGGATTTACTCCCTGGTATTTCAATCTTCCCCCTAAAAACAAAGGTTATGAAGTAGCATGGAAGCAGCTAATGGATCCGAAAGGATTCTACGCGCCATTTGGCCCTACCACTACTGAGCAGCGTCATCCCGGCTTCAATGTATCTTATACTGGTCACGAGTGCCAGTGGAACGGACCAAGCTGGCCTTTTGCCACAGCAGTTACCCTTACCGCACTGGCAAATGTTTTGAACGATTACCCTCAGCAGGCTGTTTCTTCAAACGACTATTTCGAAACACTTAAAATCTACACGAAATCACACCGGTTAGAGTTAGCCGATGGGAAGATAGTTCCCTGGATCGATGAGAATCTCAATCCCTATACGGGAGATTGGATTTCCCGGACAAGGCTCAAGTCGTGGAAGGAAGATACCTGGGATCAAGACAAAGGCGGGATGGAACGTGGCAAGGACTACAATCACTCGTCTTACTGCGATTTGGTCATATCCGGACTCGTAGGACTAAGGCCGCGGATGGACGATACGATAGTGGTGAATCCCTTGATCCCGGATGGTAAATGGGACTATTTCTGCTTAGACGGCTTGTCTTACCACGGTAGCATGCTTACGATCTTTTACGACAAAACCGGAAAGAAATATAAAAAAGGGATAGGTCTGCATATCCTAGCCAACGGAAAAGAAATTGGAGCGGTTAAAACACTGCGTTGCCTGACAGTTTCACTCCCCAAAAAACAAACAGGTTTATCGGAGTCTCATGCAAATGAAAGACAAACTATAAGACATGCATCCGGAGATAAAAGAATATTGCCAACAAAAGATATTCAGGATAAAGAGAACATAGCCAAAGACTTTGAGCTAAAAAGAATCTCACGGCAAATATTCTTTTCTGTCTCGCGGACGATCAATCTTACTTGCACGCAAGCGCTTATGGCGAGCCTGTAAAAGAACAGTATTACTGGTGAATATTAAAAAACAATATTTTATATAAATTGAAAATACTAATATTCGAAAATTGAAAAACATAATAAGATGAAAGAGAAAAGAATCACAAATGTATTGGCAATGTTATCAATAGTGATAATAGGATTCACTTTTAATGTTGCGGCTAAGACCAAGCCTCTGAAGGTCTACATCCTGGCCGGACAGTCGAATATGCAGGGTTCGGCACACAAAAGCACTTTTGCAGCCATAGGTGACGATCCAAAAACGGCAATGCTTCTCAGTAAGATCATTGACCAGAACGGTAATCCTGTCGTCTGCGACAACGCCTGGATAACCTACCTCACGAATCGCGACGATACCGATACTGTATTGAATGGAAAAGTAAAAGTTGGTTACGGCTTTGACAACGAGCGCATTGGTCCGGAATATGCGTTTGGCCTGTTCATGGATAGGGCACTCGATGAACCAATCTTGATCATCAAGACTGCCTGGGGTGGAAAATCGCTGGCCGTGGACTTTAGGCCACCAAGTGCCGGGCCCTATAATCCCAGCTTGACTGAAATACAACAAGGCAATGTCCCTGAGAAGGAGAAGGTAGGACACTATTACCGAGAGATGATTCGGTATGTTCAGGCAATATTAAAAGATGCCGAAAGTATCAGGAAAATAGTTCCCAGTTACAAAGAAAAGCAAGGCTATGAACTGGCTGGATTCGTCTGGTTTCAAGGCTGGAACGATATGTGCAACCGGCACTACATCGAACAATACACAGAAAATATGATCCATTTCATTCGTGATGTTC
>CANJDY010000118.1 GCA_947472635.1 Chitinophagaceae bacterium | reverse complement strand
TCATCACCCCTCAACTGCTTCAACAAAGAATCATTTCGGGGGAAATACTGAAAATCTATACCATTTTTACGGTCGAATGTAGACCTAAATCCAACATAATAGCCACTATCGTTCCCAGCTACAACATACCACAACCAGTTTTGCAAGGGAGCTGGACTGGTGAAATACCTTGAATAGGAAATCTGCTGCTGTTGTAAAATACTTTTCACTTCACGGTCAATGGTGGATTTATTAAACAGACAATACACTAAATACAATGCACTTACACCCAGCCCCATTTGCCACCATTTTTTTCGCTGAGGCAATCTTTTTTTCAAATATACAAGGGCCACACAGGCGATGGCTGGCCAAAGGGAGAAAAAAGGGTCGGCTACATAAATGGCATTAAAGGAAATACGTTGATGACTGAATGGTTCCCACCATCCTACCCCATAATTATTAAAAGCATCGATAAGGATATGCACAAAAATAACGCCTCCAAAAAACAATATCCATTTTCCCAATCGGATATTATGAGGTCTGTGAAAATATTCGGCAAGTAACGCAAATAAGGGGGTGATAAGGGCACAAAATAAAAAGGAATGGGTAAATCCACGATGAGCCAATAAGCCGGAGGAAGTATCCATCCATAAAGAAGTAATAAAATCAATATCCGGAATACTTTGTGCCACTGCTCCCCAGAGCATCGCCTTCTTACCAAGGGTTTTTCCGGCAAATGCCTCTCCCATGCAGGCACCAATGGCTAGATGGGTAATAGAATCCATGGGGGTAATTTAAAAATAATTTTACCAAGAAAAAAGCATTGACGACTACCGAAACAGTAAATCTCTAGCTATAACTAAATGAAAGTTAAATTTAATACATAATTCGTTAGGTTTACAAAATAACTAAGGAAGTACCGCCTACATATAAAAATAGAGAATCCAATGAATCCTATCACAAAATTTACAATCAAAAAGAAAATCACTACTCAAGGTAGAATTAGAAGTAATACAAAACCCCTGTCCTAAAATTTGAAACTAAAAACTACAACACATTTTTTATTTATTATGCGCTATAAACAAAGGGAATGTAACCTCTTTCATGAGGGTATCTGCCATACTTTCCCTAAACCACCTGCTGACAGTACTCCTTCGGTAAGCACCCAACACTACTAGTACATTCTCTGGCATTTGATGTAAGTATTTTAAAATTTCATCTTCAGCCCAACCTTTTAAAATGGTATATTTTGCTTTAGGATAATGCCGCTTCATAAACTCTTTCATCAATTTATTATCAGGGAGGTGATTGGATGCATTCACCGAATTAACTGCAATCACTTCGATTTCCAAACCCTTCAATACTGGCAGTAAATAACTGAACATTTTAATAGCATGAACCGACGAGGGCTCGCCATCGTATAATAATATAATTTTCTGGACTGGCTTATACTTATTGGGCACCAGTAAAATAGGGCAATGCGCATCTGTTAAGAGATCCCTTATAAAACGGGTGGGTAAATCTTCAGGATAATGGGTCAGTGTTTCCTTTGCATTGATAATCATCAGGTCTGAATAGATTGTCTCATGTACCAGGTCGTGAATAGCAATTTTACGATCGTGATGCAGCGTAAACTGCAAACCTGCTTGCTTACAAGCCTGCTCAAAATCAGCTGCAGCTTCAGCACGCACAAGCTTATCCTTTTGCTCTTTTTTTTTCAGTCTTTCTTCTGAAACCCCTTCCTTTGAGATCAAATCATACACCTTATAACTTGTATAAGTTGGGTCATCCAAAAAAACACCTACCAAATGGGTATTGGTTTGTTTTGCGATATTCAAAGCATAGTCTCTAGTACTTTCAGTATATTTAAGACCATCAAATGCCGCGGTAATTTTTTTCATACTAAATTAATTGAGTTAAGACTGATTTAAACTATAGCAGGTAAAGTACCAAATTGATAATATGTTAGCAATGGCATAACAATTATAACAAAGTAGTTACCTTTCATTGAACTGAAGAACCTATCATTGAGTTCAGATTACAATTACCAATGTGCTATAAAAATCGGCTGAGTTACTGTTTGAATCAATAATTCAGCAGCATTTTTTGCAAAAAAATGGGACAAAGCATTTCTTCCATATGCACCCATTACCAGTAAAGAATTTTTTTTTGCAAGCAAATAATCAAACAATTCGGTTCCTAAATCTCCCTTTATTGCTTCAAAGAAAAAATTGGCATAGTAATATTTTAACCATTCTTTAAATTTATATTTTTCAGCCCCCCTCCATTCACCCTCTCTATTTACCTGAAGGATCCTTATTTTTTTATCATGAAGCTGGGGAAATAAATAGGTGAAATGCTTGATAGCAAATACAGAAGAAGCGGATGCATTGTAACTGAAAATAACCTCATCGATAGCCTCGAAATTTTCAGCTGCAATGATTACTGGGCATTCAGATTTTTTGAGCAAATTTCGAATAAAAGAGGTAGGAGAACTTTCGTAACGTTTATTAAATGACGTGGAGGGGTCTACTACCAAAAGGTCAGCATAGCGAGTTTCTTCAATCAATTCATATATAGGAACTCCCCTATCTCGGTGAACATTGTAACTTACCTCCCGATTGGAACAGGCTTCTTTGAATAGGAAAATATTTTTATCTATACACTCCATTTTAGCGAGATACGCTTCCGACGGATTCTCTGCTCCTGCACCAATAAAATCATTTGTATAAATATTTTGCATTATCGGCCTTTGCTCAATGGCAAGGTTTTCCAAAAAAACTCCCGTGATGGCCGACTTGGTTAACCTTCCTAGATAACAAGAAAAATCCAAAGCATTTCTATCAGGATGTATGGCATCAATTGCCAGTAGTATCTTTTCCATGGCTGCTTTTTTCAAAGCTATTGACCGCATTACAGATTTACCATGACAATCATTAGGGGACTAAGTGATTGAAATCAAATAAAAAATGAGCTGGATTAGACCAGCCCATTTACAAGTTTCAACATTTTAACATAGGGGAATTATTTATGGGCTACAAAAACCGGTAACCGGTGATCTACGATAATATCTTTTATAAAACTCTTTTTAAAAAGCAGGGAAATACCCGAACGACCATAGGAACCACTTACTAATAAGGCTGATTTTTTTTGTACAATCCAGGAACTGAAATATTTTTTTGGATTAATGTCCAATTTAAAAAGGGTGAGATTGCTGAAATGCCTTGCAGCCAATTCTTCTATTTGTATTTTATCTGGAAAATCTTCCTCCGGATCTTCATTGGCATATACGAGCAGTGATTGCATGGCTGTTAATTCTGGGAATAAGTAAGCAAATTGCTTAATAGCATAGACAGACTCCTCAGTTCCGTCGTAAGCTAGTATAATAGTTTCCGGAAAATCAAATTTCTCGGGAACCAGTAAAACGGGACAAGACATTTCATGCAAGGCATCTTCTAAATAATCATTGACCGAATGAATACCTATATTACTATAAAATATTTCACTGCCCAATATCATCAAATCAGCAAACCGACTTTCCCTCTTCAATTGGGGCAGCGCTAAATCGTACAAATCCTTGTGTACCCGAAAATCAATACCATTACCATGGCAAAGCCTTTCAAAATGGTCAATATTTTTCTGTATTTGATCAGTATCACTCTGCTCAATCAATGGAATATAAGGGGTACCCACCCCGTCCGCATAACTCCATAAATTCGTTAACTCTGCTTGGGGTAAAAATACACCCGTCAGCAAAACAGGCTTCGACTCATTTAGCCGACGCGCAAATTCAAAAGCGCCTTCTGAAAAATGAATACCATCGAAAGCAAGAATAATTTTTTTCATACCAAATGATTTCGTTTCATTGAATGGTTAGTTTCTGCTCTATTTCAAAGCATCAATTAAAAGACGCCTTCCGGATTTATTAATTTATAATCCATATTGATAACGTCGATTGAAATATGAAGATATCAGTGATATCCCTAAAAATGAATGACGCCAGACATGAAATAAATTGACAGAAATCAGGTAGTAGATTTTTACCGGTAAGAATGGTACAATAGTCATTGGCCTAGAAAAAATGGAAGTAATTTTTAGGAAGCAAGGAATCCTAAAAAATAGGAATGGAAGCGCATCCATTCACTGACAACCCAACCTGGCAATAGCTATGAAAGTAAAATAAAAATTGGTATAATTAACAACTGAATAAAAACAGTCATTGGTGGGACCGTTTACTTAACAAGTAGACAATCCTTCAGAAATAAAAGAAAGTAGGATGAATTTTACCCAACTAGATAAGCCAACCCATTATTCACAGGATCACTTACATCCCTTACCGTCTTACCCCTGCACAAATTTTCAAACTGGTCCCTTACCACTTTATACTCATTATGGATAGGACAGGGATGTGTGGAGGAACATTTACTAAACCCCAATCCACATTCCTTGAAAAGTTCCTTCCCATCAATTGCTTCAATAATTTTGATGAGCGATTGATTCGTTTGCTTTGCAGTTACATAAAAACCGCCCGAGGGCCCCTTGGCACTATTGATAACTGACTCTTTCACCAAAATTTGTAACAGCTTACCAACGGTATGCTCACTAGCATCTATATAGGTCGCAATAGCCTTAATACCCAATTTTTCACCAGACGAATAATTGGATGTAAGATAAATGACTGCTTTAATGGCTGTTTTACAGGTAAGACTCAACATAATTTATCACTCAATAGGTTGATGGATGCTAAAAAATAAAGATATTGTAAAGACTGCAAATTTCCTGAAATAGATCCTACTAAAATAGATATCTATTTACTGGGCGATCATAATTATTTTCCCTGACTAAAATTAGCTGTTCTGTTGCAACTAGCAATTAGTTGAGTTGGCTTTCTAATTCTATTGCCTTTGGAAAAAGAATATTATTTTCAAGATGGATATGCAGGTGCAAGTCTTCTTCAAACTCTGCTAACAGCTGGTAAAGCAAACTATAACTTGCACAAGCATTTTCAGGCAAGATGTAATTATTTGAAAGTTCCCTAATTTCTGCTAAATTTTTACCTACCATCTCGTGTTCCATCTCCATCATATTGATTGGATGCTGGATAGTTCCAAAATGAGCAGCTTGCAGGGGCTGTATATGGTCCTTTGAGGCTACCAATGCTTTAATGTAGGGAAACAAGACCCTTTCCTCCTTAATCATATGCGCCATTAATTCAGCATTCACCTCAGCTACCAATTGACCGATGCGAATCAATTCAGGGTGATGACTACTGTGTACTTTCACCACTTTTTTTGTATAACGCACAATTTCAGGTAGATATTTAGCAACATAGCTATGATGCGTATTTACAATATAATCTGATAAAAAATCTAGGCTCCAGTCTCCATAAGGAATCGGACGGGAAGTAGTGAATTTATTGGACTGCTGAAGCTCTAACGCTATTTTGACTACATCCAGCCCCTTTTCTTCACAAGCCTCTTGAACTGTTTTTTTTCCTCCACAACAAAAATCCAACCCATACTTTTTAAAAACCTGCGCTTTCCTTAGATCCTTGGCTGCAATTTGCCCAAGTGTTTCTTCCTGATCGCCGACAACTCTTTTAGAGATTTTTACTTTCCACCACTGAGGTCCCTGCTCCAGATATTCCCAAACAAATACATTTCCTCTTTCCGCCAACAACTGATAATACAGGGGTTTAGGGTCATGATCATTGTGAATGTTCAGACTTTCGCCCTCCAGCAATTCATCGAAACGAAAAAAAATAGTGGGATGTTTTTGCTGCGCTGGCAACAAGGTTACATTGAGAAAATTTTCTGTTACTGTTGTCATAAGGTTGATTTTATTTTTTACAACCCAAAGATAGTACAATAATCATTATAAAAGTATTTAAATACTTTTATAATGATTATTTAGGCACTTGTAAATAACAATTACTAGGGGTATCATTTGTATTCTCCATGACGATTTCATCCTGAATAATATCAAACAACTGATTGGCCTGTAATTTGTTGAAATCTTCGTGGAGCATCCTTTTTACACCAAAGCCAGACAAATCAAAATGAAGATCGGCTTGCAGAGAATGAATAGCCAGACATGCCTTTACACAAGCCAATGGGCAACCATCGATGGCTATAATTTTTCTTCCGCAGCTAGCTAGCATCAAAAGCTTTTTGACATTCCCCCCCACCCCTGCAATACAAGACATTTCTGCAACGCCCTTTTTATCAAGTTGTACAGCCAAAAAATTGGCCATCTGCGCTGCACTAGAGCAACCAGAGCAGGAATATACCAACGCAAGTTGCTCCCGATCATTTTGAAAAGCCGTCATCTACTGAAAGGTTGATTTTAGCAGTCCAAAAATAAATTGTAAGCGCCAAAGGGAATGTATTTTAATAAGTAGCAATAGGTGCTGGTAGCTAGTAAAAGAACGTTTTAATAAGAACATAGTAGTTAATTCATTGTATACAATGGTAGTGGTCCAAATGGAAAGATTTACATTTAAAAAGCATTCTAAAACAATAATATTATGCAAAAGTAATAAATAAAGATAACTTTGTCTTTTATTTTTTAAACAACTAGTATAGTTGGATACTATGCTCTTGATGTCGATAGAGTGTTACCACAATGGGCAGTATTGATTAGGCCCCTTTAAAACTAAGTGAGTATGAATACAGTCAACTTAAAACAAAATAATGCTAAGTGTAACTAAGATTGTTCATTTTGAAATGGCCCATGCGCTCCATGGCTATGTAGGTGCTTGCAAAAATATTCATGGTCATTCCTATGAATTACAGGTAACCGTCACCGATGAAAAAGCAATCAATGAATTTATTCCTGCACCTGGATTCATTGTTGATTTTAAAGAGCTAAAACAATGCATTAGCAAAAACCTACTGCAAATATTTGATCATACACTACTATTATCAACGGATTATTTATCTGATCACCCAACCCTTCGCAATCAGGAAAACCTACTTGAATGGAAAATGGAACCTACTGCAGAGAATTTACTACTATTCATGAAACAGCAACTCTTGGAAAATCTTCCCAACGGCATAAGGCTGATAAAACTGAAGTTATTTGAAACAAAAGATTCCTATGCAGAGTGGTCAAATGAATTTTATTTAATGTAAAATAATTAGTTTTAAATTTTTAAAAAAATATCTATGTTTTCAAAAGCGACAGAATATGCACTAAGAGCAACCATTTATATAGCAAAAACCAGTACAGAAGAAAATAAAATAGGCATTGCTAAAATAGCAAAAGCCATCGACTCTCCACAATCTTTTACTGCCAAAATTCTACAATCACTTGCCAAAGACAATAGGGTGGTAAGTTCAGTTAGGGGTCCTAATGGAGGTTTTTTTTTAACAGAAAATGCAAAAAAACTCCCCGTACGCGCCATTTTAAAAGCTATGGGAGAAGATGAAGTACTGGAAAAATGTGTACTAGGTTTAAAACGTTGTTCTGAGGTTCAACCCTGCCCAATGCATGAACAATACAAATCAATCAAGCAACAATTGATCAAACTATTTACAACTAAATCCATTCAGCAATTGGCCGATGAAATCAAAGAGGGAAAAGTTTTTATAACCAACAAACTCAACTGATCATATCCCTTACTTATACAAACAGTAATGGATAACTATAACTTAAAAAAAATCTTTTTCTTATACAGCCAATAACAAAGCAGCCATTCTAGCGAAAAAATAATCAATGAGCTAATGATTTTCATAAGCGCTTCGGGTACATGCACGAGTTCCATCAAACCATTGGAGATACTGGATATATAGACATTAAACCACCTGCCCCCAACTATTTCAAAAAATAAATAAATGAAAATTGAATTCATTCCAACGATGGTAAAAAAATGTAAATTTTTAGGATGACAATTTTGGTCAATCCACCAATAAGCTGTTCCCAAGGCCAGCAAACACCATCCAAGTGATACCAACGTAAAGGAACTGGTAGCAATTCTTTTAATGATAGGTGTAACCCCACCCCAGTCGAGCCCGAATCCCAATAACAACGACACAATTCCTGCAATCCAAATCCACAACAATACAGGATTTTTTTTGAGTAACCACTTGCCTGCCATAGCACCTGCAATGGTATGCACCG